>JACZUR010000056.1 GCA_022573095.1 Gemmatimonadota bacterium
TGGTACGTGGTGAGTAGTAAAGAGTCGTTGTACCACTCACAACTCACGGTTACATCGGGGCGGCCGGACTTGACCCCGCAGTAATACAAGGGGCTAAGGCCGGGCGTCCATTGAGCTCGCGTTAGCGAGCTCAGTCGGGGCGGCCGGACTTGAACCGGCGACCTCCTGCTCCCGAAGCAGGCGCGCTACCGGGCTGCGCTACGCCCCGTTTGGCGGAGGGTTAGACGGGTTGAGGGCTAGAGGGTTAGGACCAACCCTCCAACCCTCCAACCATCTTACCCTCCAACCCTCCACCCATGCGCCCAAGAGGATTCGAACCCCCAGCCTCCTGATCCGTAGTCAGACGCTCTATCCAGGTTGAGCTATGGGCGCCGATGGGCGGTACTAGATTCGAACTAGTGACCTCTACGATGTCAACGTAGCGCTCTAACCAACTGAGCCAACCGCCCCAATAAAGAGGGCTGGAGAGATTGAGGGCTAGAGGGTTAGTGCCAACCCTCCAACCCTCTTACTTTCCAACCCTCTGTTTAATAGCGGGGGTGGGATTTGAACCCACGACCTCCGGGTTATGAGCCCGGCGAGCTACCAGACTGCTCCACCCCGCGCCGTCTCTGAGTGGGTTAGGGGGTTTGGGGGCTAGAGGGTTAGCAAGCTTCCGACGCTTCAACCCGCTTCCCCACCAACCTACTTACCCTCCAACCCTCCATCCAAAGCGGGAAACGGGACTCGAACCCGCGACCCCAACCTTGGCAAGGTTGTGCTCTACCAGCTGAGCTATTCCCGCGAAATTGGCCCGCTGAAACCTCCACCGGCGGCCCTTATGGAGTGGAGGCGAGGGGAATCGAACCCCTGACCTCGTGAATGCCATTCACGCGCTCTCCCAACTGAGCTACGCCCCCGTTATTCGTTACACTGCTACCGGATGTATCCCTTTGTGGGAGAACAGGGCAAGCTAGCCAGGCCCAAAGTGAGTGTCAAGCGATTTTGGACCCGACTCTGGCGTTCGGGGTACAATGCTGATAGTGTTGTGGCGCGAAAGCGCCCCCCGTGCCAGGGCGGCCCGGAACGTGTAATTAAGGACAGGAATGAAACAAATAAAGAAGCGTAGAAAACGGCGTCGCCAGGCCGATGCGATAGCCGTTAGCGATGCTGATCGTGATCTACTGGACCAGTACCTCTACGAGGTGAGCAAGACCCCCCTGCTGACCCCGCCGGAGGAGATTACGCTGGCCAAGAAGGTGCGTGCAGGTGACCAGGAGGCCATGCAGGAGCTGGCCAAGAGAAATCTTCGATTTGTCATCTCCGTAGCCAAGAAATACCAGAATCGCGGTCTGCCGCTGAGTGATCTAATTGGTGAGGGAAACGTGGGTCTGCTCACCGCAGCCAGAAAGTTCGACCCGGACCAGGGGGTGAAATTCATCTCCTATGCGGTCTGGTGGATCAGGCAGGCAATTCTGGCCTCGTTGGCCCGCCAGGGCCGCACCGTCAGAGTGCCCCTGAACCGCACCGCCGATCTCTCAAAGATCGTGCGGACTTCGGAGGCGCTGAGGCAGGAACTCCGCCGAGAGCCTACTCCGGAAGAGATCTCGACAGCGACCGCCCTGTCGATCGAGGTAGTACAGTCTCTCGCCTCCCTGAATACTGGTGAGGTGAGGCTGGACGCTCCGCTCGATCCGGACGGAGACCGAGCGCTGATCGAGCGATTCATAGCGGAGGATATGCCCGATACGGAAGAGCGCACCATGGAGCGGTTCCTCACCGATGTAGTTGAGGACTCTCTCACGACTCTTCCTCCCCGGGACGCCAAGGTCCTGAAGCTCTATTTTGGGCTTGATGGGGGTCGCGAGCACACGCTGGAGGAGATCGGTGGTATGCTGGGCGTGACCAGGGAGCGCGTGCGCCAACTGCGCGATCGTGCCCTCAAGCGGTTGCGCGAAGGCGATGTCGGCAAGGCACTTTCAAGCTTCGCCGCCTAGCCGACAGGGCTGTAACGGTTCCATAGCGGGCCAGGGCTAGTCCCCTGGCCCGTTTCTGTTTGCCCCCGTAAATTCGTTCGGTGCAAAAGGTTATTACCGATCAGGTTGCCGAGTTGCTGGCGGGGTTCGGGCGGCTGGGAAACTTCGTCGGCGACATGGCGAGAAGCCTGCGTGACTTCAAGGTCTGGCTGGGTCTCACCGCCGTTCAGATGCGTCGCATCGGCGTGGATTCCCTCCCGATCTCGCTTCTCGTAGCGGCGTTCACAGGGGTAGTCCTGGCCCTGCTGTCTCGCTACATCTTCACCGGCGCCGTTCCCATGTATTTCGTCGGAACACTGGTCGGCAAGGCTATTATGATGGAGCTCGGCCCTGTGCTCGTGTGTCTTGCGCTTGCGGGAAGAGTGGGCGCCAGCATAGCTGCGGAGCTTGGCACGATGCGTGTCACCGAGCAGGTGGACGCTCTCGAAACCCTAGCTTATGACATCCAGTCGTTTCTCGTCGTTCCTCGCGTAATAGCGGCAACACTGATGTTTCCGGTCATAGTGGCGTTCGCCGTCACCGCCGGGTTATTGACGGGGTGGCTCACCTCCGTGACCCTCATCGATCTGTCGACAGTCGACTTCCTCAAGGGGTTGAGGCTGTTCTATCAATTCAAGGACATCTGGTTCGGGTTGCTGAAGAGCATGTCCTTCGGCTTCACAATCGCCCTGATAGGTTGTATGAAGGGCCTTAATACCAGGGGCGGCGCCGAAGGTGTCGGAAGAGCGACGACCCAGGCGGTAGTGGTGAGCGCGGGTATGATTCTGGTCCTGGACGCCTTGTGGGCTGTTTTGTTGTTGTGATAGTCTTCAGAGAGGTGCACAAGGCATTCGGCGAGAACAAGGTCTTGCAAGGCTTTTCGCTCGACGTTAACGACGGCGAAACGATCGCAATAATAGGGTACTCGGGTAGTGGTAAGAGTGTAGCCCTGAAACACATCGTCGGTCTGCTCGAACCGGACTCCGGCGAGGTCGAGGTAGACGGCGAGCTGGTACATGCGTTAGATGCCGCCGGACTGCGTGCGCTCCGATCGAAGATCGGATATGTTTTTCAATTCGCCGCGCTTTTCGACTCGATGTCGGTTGCAGACAACATCGCTTTGGGGCTCCGGCGACAGGGTCTTTCCGAGCGAGAGATCGGTCACCGCATCGAGGAGTCCCTGGCATTGGTAGACCTCGCCGGATCGGAGGAAAAGTTTCCCATTGAGCTGTCGGGTGGAATGCGCAAACGGGTTGGAATTGCACGCGCTATCGCGCTTCGCCCGCAATACATTCTCTACGACGAGCCCACGACCGGTCTGGACCCGGTGACCCGTGCGATGATGGATGAGTTAATGATACGGGTGCGCGAAAAGCTTGGCGTGACCGGTATTGCCGTCACCCATGACATGAAGAGCGCATATGCCATCGCGGATCGCATCGCCATGCTATATCATGGAAGGGTGCGACAGGTCGGAACGGTCGACGAAATTCAACGCTCGCACGATTCCGTAGTTCGCCAGTTTATTGAGGGAAGGCCGGAAGCAGCAGCAGACGCCGGAGCGACGCAGGCCAGCCTATGAAACGACGTGACGATATACTCGTTGGATTCACGATAATCGCGGCTCTCATCCTCGTGGTGGGCGGTGCGTTTTTCTTGTCTGAAAGCCAGCTCGGCCAAGATGCGACGTTCCGCACCGCACGATTTCGCACAGTAGGTGGACTCGGCGTTGGAAATCCCGTCGTCCTCCGCGGCGTTCGAGTCGGTCGTATCGACGAGATTCGTCTCGGCGACGGTGACTGGGTAGAGACGATCCTGCAAATCTATTCCAATGTGCAGTTGCCTGATGATCCAGCTATCATCGCCGCCTCTGCGTCTCTGTTCGGCGAGTGGCAGGCCGACATTATCAGCCTGGCCGAAGCGACCGATGACCCCAATGTGCGACGCGATCTCGATGCCGCAGCAGCCGCCGGCGACGACGCGTGGCCGGGTGCCACGCTTCCGGACATTGGACAGCTTACGGCACAGGCGGGCCGGATTGCCAGCGACATCGCCGCCGTGTCATCCAGAGTGCAAACCGCGTTCGATTCAGAGGCGGTGCTCAACCTGCAAGGATCGATACGAGACTTCGGTGAAGTAACGGATCGAATTAATCAGTTCGCTACCTCGCAGACGGAGGTCTTGAGCGAGGTGGGTGAGAACGTAAGAGATGGGGCCGCGGTTCTGCGGTCGGCCGCCGACGCTCTCGAAAGCACCATAGCGCGGGTCGATGCCGCGACGAGCGCCGGTGAACTCGACACCATCGTGAACAACACAATGGCGTTGTCGGCGGACCTACGGGCTGCCGCCATGGCATTGCGTGAGTTGGTAGCCGTGGTTCAGGCCAACCAAGCCAGCATCGAGAATATCATACAGGGGGCCGACACGGTTGTGGCCCGTCTGGGATCCGGTCAGGGGACGGTCGGGAGATTGGTCGGCGATTCTACGCTCTATATCGAAGCTGTTCAGGCGATCGCCGAACTCCGAAGCCTGGTAAACGACATCAAAGAGAATCCCAGGAAGTACTTCAAATTCTCGGTATTCTAGTTGAGTTACCACACAGAAATCAGCGCGGGCGGACTCGTTTTTCGCTTCGTTGACGGCGAGGCGCATGTGCTGCTGATCCATGACCGCTACGGTAACTGGGGGTTTCCGAAGGGACACGTCGAGGAGGAAGAGTCGGCCGACGCCGCCGCATTGAGGGAGATTCGGGAAGAGACCGGACTGAGACACGCGAGGATCAGAGAGCCGCTGGGAACGATAGAGTGGTCGTTTGAAGGGAAAACGGGGACCGTGCGGAAACGCTGCCACTATTTCCTGTGCGATTCCAGTTCCGGAGACGCCAGTCCTCAACTCGACGAGGGTGTCACTGAGTGTGGTTGGTTTGGTATCATGGATGCTCTTCAAAAAATTCCCTTTGAGAACGTACGCGGTGTGCTGAGTCAAGCAGCCGAGCGGCTCGACACCATCGCGATCTCTCGCGCGGGGCAACCGATTGACTAACAGGTGGCGGTTCTCGCCGTTGTTCATCGCAATGCGTCGCTACGATCATCCCTGAAGCGCGGCATCACCGATCCCTATTTTCGTCTGGTAACCTGCCGCTTTGCGGTGGTGGCTGGGATACTCAAATACGCCTCGTCCAGCCATCTGGCGAGTTCCACCCGCAGAATTGCCGGTGCGAAGCCGGCGGATCTGGCTAGACTCGGCCCGCGCGGGGTGCTGGCAGGCTTCCTCAAAGGTCGAACCCGAAGTAGACTTTAGGTCCCTAACGAGGCGGGTTGCAGGGGCTCGACTTTGTGATACTTTTCACAGGTTTTTCTCACCAATATCACTGCGAGTACAGACTTAGATGGCTACGGGTTCAATACTGCGACCGGGTGAACTGAAGGATATCCTGCTCAAGGAAATAGCGGCGGCTGACCTGAAGGCGTTGGACGTCGAAGAAGTCGGTTCCCTGCTCGAAGTAAAAGACGGTATAGCGCGTATCTGGGGACTGCAATCGGCTATGGCCGGAGAGATGCTTGAAATTACGGCCTCGGAATCCGGCGATACCGTAGTAGGACTGGCGCTCAATCTCGAAGAGGACAACATCGGCGCCGTGATCTTGGGTGACTACCTGAAGCTGAGAGAAGGTGACGAAGTGCGGCGCACGGGCCGAGTCCTCGAGGTCCCGGTAGGCAAGGGACTCGTGGGGCGCGTGGTGAATCCTCTGGGCGAGCCTATAGATGGGCTGGGACCGATCGAGGCGGAATCGACTCGCAAGGTTGAGTCGCTTGCTCCCGGTATCATCGCACGCCAGCCCGTGTCTGAACCACTGCAGACGGGTATCAAGGCGATTGACTCGATGATCCCTATCGGCCGGGGACAGCGGGAATTGATCATCGGAGACCGCGGCACTGGTAAGACGGCGATTGCGGTCGACACGATCATTAATCAGAAGGGCCAGGACGTAATCTGCGTGTACGTGGCTATCGGCCAGAAGAATTCGACCGTGGCCGCAGTGGTAGAGAAGTTGAAGGAACACGGCGCGATGGATTACACGATCGTCGTGAACGCGGGTGCTTCGGAACCCGCACCGCTGCAGTACATCGCCCCTTATAGCGGCTGCGCGATGGCCGAGTACTTCATGTACGAGAAGAACGGCGCGACTCTCTGTGTATATGACGACTTATCGAAGCAGGCGGCGGCCTACAGACAACTTTCGCTCGTTCTGCGGCGGCCACCGGGACGTGAAGCGTTTCCCGGAGACGTTTTCTACCTGCACTCGAGATTGCTGGAGCGCGCGGCCAAACTGTCCGATGCCAACGGTGGCGGGTCGCTTACGGCGCTTCCGGTTATCGAAACGCAGGCGGGTGATGTCTCCGCATACATCCCCACCAACGTAATCTCGATTACAGACGGACAGATTTACCTCGTTACCGATCTGTTCAACGCGAACGTGCGGCCCGCCATTCACGCGGGTATTTCTGTGTCGCGTGTCGGTGGTAATGCGCAGATCAAGGCGATGAAGCAGGTTGCGGGACGGTTGCGTCTCGATCTTGCGCAGTTCAGGGAGCTGGAAGCGTTTGCGCAGTTTGGTTCCGAACTCGATCAGGTGACGCAACGCCAGCTCGCCCGGGGAGCCCGGGTCGTTGAGGTGTTGAAGCAGTCCCAGTACGAGCCGGTAGTTGTCGAAGACCAGATCGTCGTCATATACGCCGTCACCAACGGTCGCCTCGATGACGTGGATGTCAGTGAGATTCGGCAGTGGGAAGCCGACTATTTGGATTTCCTCAAGGCGCGGCACCCCGAGATCCTCGACCACATCAGGACGAAGCGGAACCTCGACGATGACTTGAAGGCTGAGATCGACAAATCAGTCGACGAGTTCAAGTCGTTGCGCTAGATGGCGAACCCGCAGCAGTTAAGGGGCCGTATTCGGTCTGTCGAAAACACCAGGCAGATCACTCGCACCATGGAAATGGTTTCGACATCGAAGTTGAAGCGCGCTCAGGACCGCGTGGTTGCAACCCGTCCTTACGCACAGGCGCTATCTGATGTGATCGGTGATCTCTACTCACCAGAGTTGGCCGAACGGTTCCCGTTGTTGAGGCAACCGGGCGATGGAGCGAAATGCGTTGCACTGGTACTTATCACTAGCAACAGGGGCCTATGCGGGGGATTCAACTCGAATCTCATCAAGCTTGCGCGAGCAAGAATCGAACAGCTCGAACAGAAAAATGTGTCGGTTCGTTTGCATCTGATCGGCAAGAAGGGGATCGGTTACTTCAAGTACATCGGACAGGAGATTGCTTCTGCGCGCGAGGATATCGGAGACAAACCCACGGTTGAACACGCGGCGGATGTAGTACAGCCGCTTGTGGAAGCATTTGAAAGAGAAGAATTGGATGCAGTCGAAGTGATATTCGCAAATTTCCGCAGTGCTATGTCCACCCCGCCCGTCAACCAGCGGATCCTACCGGTTGAAGCTCCAGGCGCTCGAGTGAACAAGTCGAAGTCCGCAAGGGCCGCGGGTCCGGTGAGAGTACCCAACTACATCTTAAAGCCCTCGGCGGCCGAGATAGTTAGTTCTGTCTTGCCGATGTACGTGCGCAACTCGATGTACCGCGCGCTGGTTGAGACAGCCGCTGCCGAGCACGGAGCGCGGCGGACCGCGATGAAAAGTGCGACCGATAACGCCGGCGACATGATAGACTCGCTCAGAAGAGTACTGAACAGAGCACGTCAAGCCAAAATCACTCAGGAGATTGCGGAAATCGTCGGTGGCGCGGACGCCAGCTAGACGGGATGCTTACTTTAGCGTATTAGGACGAAGATGGCAGCTGACAGCAAGACTAACATAGGAAAAGTTGTGCAGATAATCGGACCCGTGATTGACGCGGAGTTCGAGCCAGAGCATTTGCCGGATCTCTACAACGCCCTGGAAATCACGCATAAGAATGAAGATGGTGAGGACGTCAAGGTCGTTGTTGAGGTGCAACAACACATAGGGCGGAACCAGGTTCGCGCCGTTGCCATGAGCAGCACGGACGGTGTTGTGCGGGGGACGCCCGTTCTGGATACGGGAGGGGCCATCACCGTGCCCGTTGGCGACGCGGCATTGGGGCGTATTCTCAACGTTCTGGGAGAGCCGGTTGACGGTGGCAAACCTATACCATCCGATGTTGAGCGCTGGCCGATCCATCGTAAGTCACCTGACTTCGCGGTCCTCGAACCCAAGACCGAGGTGTTCGAAACCGGTATCAAGGTCATCGATCTAATCGCACCGTTCGTGAAAGGCGGTAAGACCGGACTGTTCGGTGGCGCAGGGGTCGGTAAGACCGTCATCATCATGGAACTCATCAACAACGTTGCCAAGGGACACGGGGGTAAATCTGTGTTCTGCGGTGTTGGTGAACGCACCCGTGAGGGTAACGACCTCTACCTGGAGATGAGGGAGAGCGGTGTTTTGGACTCCACGGCTCTCATCTACGGGCAGATGAACGAGCCCCCGGGCGCGCGACTGCGAGTCGGCCTTACCGGCCTCACCGTGGCGGAGTATTTCCGTGACCGTGAAGGACAGGATGTCTTGGTATTCATCGACAATATCTTTCGGTTCACCCAGGCGGGCTCCGAAGTATCGGCGCTGCTCGGACGCATGCCGAGCGCGGTCGGTTATCAGCCGACTCTGGCGACAGAGATGGGCGATTTGCAGGAACGGATTACTTCAACGAAGAAAGGGTCGATTACATCGGTACAGGCGATCTATGTTCCCGCCGATGATCTGACCGACCCGGCGCCGGCGACGGCGTTCAGCCACCTTGACGCGACTGTCGTGCTCTCGCGCCAGATAGCAGAACTCGGTATCTATCCAGCTGCCGACCCGCTGGATTCGTCCAGCCGGATACTTCAGGCTCAGTATCTCGGCGAACGACATTATAAGGTAGCTGTAGAGGTGCGGCTCATTCTCCAGCGTTACAAGGAACTCCAGGATATCATCGCCATTTTGGGAATGGACGAGCTGTCCGAAGACGACAAGTTGATTGTCGCCCGTGCCCGTAGGGTGCAGCGGTTTCTTTCGCAGCCCTTCCACGTGGCTGAGGCGTTCACTGGGATACCGGGACGATATGTAAAGCTCGAGGATACGATCGAGAGTTTCGAGAGGGTCGTTTCTGGCGAGTTTGACGAGCTCCCCGAACAGGCGTTTTATATGGTGGGAGGCATCGAAGAGGCCGTTGAGCAGGCCAAGACCATGGCGGCCGCGTGATGCAGGTCACAGTCATATCACCCGAACGTTCAGTATATGATGGTGACGCAGACTCTGTAGTTGCTCCGGCCTTCGATGGAGAGGTGGGAATATTGCCTGGCCACGCTCCGTTTATGACGTTATTGGGAGAAGGGCGGTTGGTGGTGCGCGAGGGGAACGTTAGCCATAATTTCGAGGTTCGTGGTGGTTTTCTCCAGGTGGTTGGTGACCAGGTGCGAGTGGTTACCGAAAGCGCCTCGGAGGGATAATCTATTAGCGGCAGGGGCGAGACAACGCCGTCTACTATTCGGGATACCAAGAGAGGGAGTTTAGAGATGAAGAATCTATTCGTTAAGGCTTTTGCGACGGCCGTTTTCGTGGGAGCGACGGCTACGCAAGCTGGCGCACAGCTGGCAGGCTTGCCGGTGTACCACATGCCAAAGAGCGTGACGGGCGTCACCTTCAACGGCGACTACGGGCGCTGCGCGTCTGGTTGTTTTGGTCTCAATCCATCTTTTGTCGGCGCCAGAGTCGGCCTAGGATTACCGGTCGTTTCGTTCGAAATTGGTCTCGGGTCCTTTAACACGGACGTAACCGGCGCCGACAAAGAGATCACCTTTGCCGGCAAAGCGGCTGTTCAAGTGTTTGGCGGTCCACTGGTGCCCGTTTCCGTTAACCTTCAGGTCGGCGCCGGCATTACAAAGTTCTTCGACCTAGCTACCGATGGACTGGAAATAACAACGACGACTGTTCCGATCGGTGTTGGAATTGGTGTCAATGTTCCCACTCCTGGGGCCTCGATCGAACCGTGGATAGCTCCGCGGATTCAGGTTACGCGGACGAAGGTAACGCTTGGCGCGCTACCATCCATAACGGATACCGACACGAACGTCGGCGGCTCGATTGCCTTCGCCGATGTGCCGACGGTGGCGGGCGAATACGTCGGAACCGTGCCGGCCGGCCTGGCCTTGGTCAACGGCAGCGTGGCTCGTGAGACGTCTTTCCATCCCCTCGGAGTCGAGCACGTAAATATCACGGTTGTCGTGAAAAAGTCTGACAAAGG
>JACZUR010000260.1 GCA_022573095.1 Gemmatimonadota bacterium
AGAGAGGTAACCGCCCTCGAATTCGACATCGGAACCCTCGCCAGCCCCGAAACGAGCCCTAATATCCGCCACCCCGTCCCCGTCTGTGTCGCGCAGAGCCAGTACACCTCCGCGTCCGTCCCGCATCGCAACAAAGATGTCGCCGTTGGCCGCCACAGTTAGGTGCCTCGGCCCACCCACCCGGTCCGCAACAATGACAGCGCAGAATCCGGGCGGTAGCACCAGCCCGGCGTTGTCGCTTCGGCATTCCGGATTCGGGGACGCCGCAATCGTCTGCGACAGAAGGATTACTCCGGACAGCGCTCCCGCAATCCCAGTTACGCCATTAGAGATCTTCAACTCGCAGCATCTCCTTCCGCACACCCAAGATGGCCTCAGGACGGTTGGTGATAATACCGTTGACACCCACCTCCCAAAGGGAGCGAGCTTCCGATTCGGTGTCAACCGTCCATACGTGAACTGGCTTGCCCACCTTGCTTGCAGCTCGCACAAACCTCCTGTCGACAACCGTGAGACGGCCCTCCCTCGGGGGAATGCTGAAAAGCTCCGCCCTAACCGGAGACCTGAATCCAAGACGGGCCAACGCCCAGGTTACGCCCGTCTGAAATCGGTCGGCGCAGCACTTGACGCCCGCCCGGCGAAGCGGATCCAAGATCTTTCCGTCGAACGAACCGACCACTACCCGGGAAACGGCGTTGTGGGTCAGCAAGATATCTCGCGTCACCGATGCCGCCCGTGCTTCCTTTACTTCGATGATGATGGGAACATCGGAGACGCTCGCGAAGACTTCATCGAGGGTGGACAACCGTTCACCGTGGCCCGCATCGAGTTCGCGTAACTGTGCCAGCGTCATATCGGCAACCTTGCCGCTGCCGTCGGTGGTACGGTCCACGGTAGCATCGTGAATTACGACCACCGTACCGTCGGATGTTTGGCGCACATCCATCTCGAGAGCGTCAGCCCCCACGGTACACGCCTTTTCGAAGGCAGAGAGCGTATTTTCGGGATAAGCCCAACTGGCCCCCCGGTGCGCGATGACCGGTCGAGCTAGAGGGTCAAGAAGAATCACTTGCCGCCGTCAGGGCAGCGTGCGGAACCTCAGGAGCAGTGTTCGTCGAATGCCTCGACCAAGACAGAGGCTATCTCTTCCGCGCCGCGTCCCTCGATATCATGTCTCTCGAGCATGGTGACCAGGTTTTCTCCTTTGAACAGCGCGATCTGCGGTGAAGACGGTGGGTATCCGTGAAAGTAACCGCGAACCTTGTCCGTAGCTTCAGTCTCCATTCCGGCAAAGACTGTCGCGAGCCTTGCAGGCTTCTTCTCGTGCTGTAACGCCTTTGAGACTCCTGGGCGCGCCTTACCTGCAGCGCATCCACAAACCGAATTCACGACGACCAGGAGCGTATCATCGTTCGATTCAATAACCGAGACCACATCCTCGGCAGTAAGCATCTCTTCGAAACCGATTTCGGTGAGTTCCTCCCTCATCGGCTGCACCATTCTGGGATCGTATCTCAAACTCAACTCCTTGCTGCTGGATTGCTGGATAACGCGCTTCCCACGCGCATGTGAGAAAGATAAACTGATTCGGACGGTTTGGCATTCATCACTTGACAGCTTTGAGGGATCGAGGCAACATTCTGGCAGTTTTCCAAGATCTAAGTACAATCGGAGTTTTTTATGACATATATCATCGCTGAGCCCTGCATCGGTGAACTGGACCGAGGCTGCGTCGATGTCTGCCCGGTGGACTGTATATACGAGGGTGAGGATCAGCTTTACATCCACCCGGAAGAATGCATTGATTGCGGAGCTTGCGAGCCGGAGTGTCCTGTTACGGCGATCTTTACTGATGACGAGTGCCCAGAAGAATGGAAGAGCTACATAGCCAAAAACGCCGACTATTTCGAGACTGGTGACGAACGCCAGGTCGCACTGGGACGAGGCACCTGAATCGGATCGTGTTAGATGGAGCATCGGGCTCCGCCTCATGGCGGAGCCTTTTTACTGCGATGATACGTGGGGGATCAGGGCTGTCTTCATCTCGTTGGCAGTCTGCCACCTGTCCTCCGGCTTTTTTTGCATCGCCCTAGAAATGGCTAGTGCTACGGACTCGGGGACATCGGACCGGAACTTACGCACGTCCGGTATCTCCGCCTCCTGATGCATCCGAAGAACCACGAACTCGCTTCGGTCGACGAACGGAGGGCGGCCGGCAAGGCATTCGAAGAACACACAGCCGAGCGCGTAGATATCGCTACGGTGGTCGATCTTCGGCGCGCCCAAGGCCTGTTCGGGACTCATGTAGTGGGATGTACCGATCGTAAAACCTGAACGGGTCAGCTGTTCTGTTCCAGACGACTCGATAGCCTTGGCTACGCCGAAATCAAGTAAGATCGCCCCGTTTCGCGATAACCCTATGTTATCCGGTTTGACATCACGATGGACGATACCCAGGTCGTGGGCGTGATTCAGCGCGTCGAGCAGATTACACGTCGCTATCAGCCCATCATCCAGTGGCATTGTTCCCTTTCGGCCGAGATAGTATTTCAGGCTAGGACCATCGACATAAGTCATCACGAAGTAGATGAGCCAGTCGCTCTGACCAAAGTCGAGGAAACGCCCGTTAA
>JACZUR010000057.1 GCA_022573095.1 Gemmatimonadota bacterium
AGCCGTCGGGCACGGTTCAGGAGCGCCACATCGACACGCGCTGGGAGGTCTTCGAGGGCGCAGGCCGTCGCATCCGGCAGGCGGTCCGCGAGCGCGGCGACCGCGCGCTCGCTCTAGCTCGCGACGGCCACAACACGAGCCCGCGCCATCGAGCGCACCGGAGAGCGCGTACCCAGCCACCCCGCAGCCACGAAGCCCAGAGTGAACACAGCCGAATACGGTCTAAGGAATTGCGCGAGCCGCCCGCCGCAGTCCAACTACGAACCTCGCGGGGTGAGTAACGCGACCGGGAGAATTACCTCCTCTGGAGTGACACCACCATGAAGAAACGACCCCCGGTACCTAGACTGGTACTGCCTCAACTTCGTCGGGTATACGAAGAAGCGGTCAGCCGTAGCCATCAACAGCCTGACTCCCAGGCGCTTTTTTGGGAGCCCCCACGAGGGAAGATCCTCCACGAGGATCGCTTCCTGCGCCTTCTCAGCTCTCAAGTCCTCACCAAACTTGTAGCGAAGATTAGCCGTCGCGTCTTTTTTTGCGAACACAGTGGTCGGCGTGTGACAATGGATGGACCCATGATCCGTTGTTAGCAGAACGGGGATCTTCCAACGATTCGCCTCCTTGAGCGCACCCATCAAGGCCGAGCCGCTGAACCAAGTCCTGGTGAGCGAACGCAAAGCCGCCGAATCTTTCGCTACCTCATATAAGATCTCGTTCTCTGACCTGCCGTGTGTCAGTTGATCTATGAAGTTGAACACGAGCGCAGTTACCCCGGCTTGCGAAACATATCCTGACAACTTCTTCAACATCATCCGGCCCTCATTCGCCGTAGAAAGTTTCTCGTAGCGCGTGGCTATCTTGGTTCCCATGAGTTCCGCAAGCTGCGCCTCCAACAATTCCTGCTCGTGTGTGTTGAGACTCGCATCGTCACTCTCTCGCCACCACTGCGGGTATCGCGAAGCAATCTCGATAGGAAAAAGTCCACTGAAAATTGCATTACGCGCATAGGGAGTGGCGGTGGGAAGTATGCTGAAGTAATACGCCACCTCGATATCAAACGTTTCCGCAATCAACGGCTTGAGCATTTCCCATTGATCCATCCGCATACAGTCGACCACTATGAAGAGAACACTCTTATACTGCCGAATCAGCGGTACCAAGAACTCACTGCCGACGTCCACAGAAAGAGGAGGGCGATCTGCATCTGGATTCGCCAACCAAGTGGTGTAGTGCGCTCGAATAAAGGTTGCAAAGTCTTCTCGGATACTCACCTGGAAGGTCCCGAGAGCTTCTTGTAGGCCTGTGTCTTCACCCTCCGCTAACCTCACATCCCACTGCGACACTTCGGAGAAGAGATCAACCCACTCACGCCATCCCAGCGGCGAATTCCGTCGCTGTTCCAATTCCCGGAAGCGCGAAACGAAATCCCGGGCCATGCGTTGCTGCTTGATTCGCGGTCCCTCGACCAGCCTGGTCACCACGGTTAGCACCTGTCTGGGGCTGACCGGCTTAACCAGATAGTCGTCTGTATCGACTCCGATAGCTTCGCGCATTACGCCAGTTTCTTCGCTCTTGGTGACCATGACTATGGGAGCGGACGGATCCAAGGAACGAATTTCACCCACCAGCTCGAGCCCTCGTCTTCCCGGCATCTGTTCGTCAAGGAGAATGACTCCAAAAGACCTTAGACGCAGCAGCGCTAGCGCATCATCCCCGTTGGTAGCTCGCTCTACTGAATACCCGTCTTCTTCCAGATAGAGAATGTGCGCGTCAAGCGAGTCTACCTCGTCATCTACCCACAGTACGGTCTTTGGACGTGCCATACGGAGAAGTTAGCTCCGACTAGCCATAGCGCAAAACCGACGTAAGCTTGTCTACGCGGTTACGAAACCAGTAGAAGCGCGAAAACCAGCAACGGCAAAAACACCCGCCGGCACAGTCCGACTGTTGCGGTTCCACCGTGAAACAAACGCTGACCCAAAGCTACCGGGACGTCGAGCGTGAGATGATTGATTTGCTGGCATCCAGCTCCCGGGGGCCCCGCCGCAATGTATTGCCTCTGACTGTTCCTGAGAGCGTGCAGAGAGTTGGATTCCACGGATGCGGCAAGCGCAAAAGCACACCGGAAATTGAACGCGCTGAAGGGCAGACTGAGAAGGCTCGGTAGTAAGGCAGGCGATGACACTGATCGAGAACGGTAAGGCCGCAGCACCCTAATCCGCGGGGGAACGCCAAATCGAGTCTACGGAATGGCTACGCCTTGTCCCGCCTCGTCGTCGGCCTCGGTAGCCGACAGCGCACCTATCAAGTTGTACACAGTACCCCCACGCTGTTCGTCAACACGCAGTATGATCCAGAGCGGTGGACCATCTCGGCTGGCATGTATCGTTACAGCACCGTCAGGAGTGCGCACATCCCCCTCAATGTTCCAGCCATTCTGGATCAGCGTTCGGCGGTACCAAGCGGCTGACGAGTCCCTATCCAGCGGTGTATACAACTCCAACTGCGCAGCATCTCCGGCACCCGATCTGGACAACTCCGTCGATAGTGGTACTACGGGAACTCCTCGGAAGACTTCCACCGCCGTTGCCGAGATCTCCTCCTCAATCCTCTCCTGATCCTCTCCGCATGCGGTCAGGCTGAGAACTATCCCAAGACAGGCGAAGACCGGATACTTGCACGCCCCAAAACTCAACATAGATGAAAAGCCTACCTAGGGTCACTCCCTGGAGCAAGGTACGAATTGCTGGGCTGTCCCGGACCCGAGTATATTGCGGTATTCAATCCAGCACTGATCGGCGAGGAATCGGAGGACCCATGTCAGGCCACAGCAAATGGGCGCAGATCAAGCGTAAAAAGGCGGTAGTAGACGCCAAACGCGGAGCGCACTTCACTCGGCTGATTAGGGAAATAACGGTTGCGGCACGTCAGGGGGGCGGTGACCCGGACGGCAACCCGCGGCTGCGCAGCGCGATCCAGACTGCGAAAGCCGCAAATATGCCCAACGAAAACATCGATCGAGCCATTAAAAAGGGAACCGGGGAACTCGCAGGGGTTTCCTACGAAGAGGTTACTTACGAAGGCTATGGCCCCGGTGGCGTGGCCATAATAGTGGAAGTCACCACCGACAATCTAAATCGTACGGTCGCGGAGGTCCGGCACGTCTTTTCAAAGCGGGGCAGTAACCTCGGGGCGCCCAACTCCGTCGCCTGGATGTTTGAAAAGAAGGGCCAAATGGTCGCAGACGCCGACAGGTACGATGAAGATAGGTGCATGGAGGCCGCACTCGAAGCGGGGGCGGAAGACTTCGCAGTAGAAGGCGATCGGTACGTCGTACGCACAGACCCCGCGCGCGTGCACTCCGTCGCCCAAAAGATGGTAGCGTCGGGGATAGAGGTATCACACGTCGAGCTGGCGATGATTCCCAATAGCACGGTGTCGGTCGAGGGCAAAGAGGCACAGCAACTCCTCGGCATGATCGATGCGCTCGATGAACTTGACGATGTGTCCCACGTTTTTAGTAACTTTGAAATCGACAGTGAAACATTAGCAGAGTTATCGAACTGACACCCACTGTACTCGGCATCGATCCGGGCACCAAGACCTTGGGCTTTGGTCTGATAGAGCCTACGGGCCGCGGGTCAGCGAAACTCCATGAATGCGGAGTGATTCGGACCGACGCAAGGCTCGACCTGTGGCTGCGGCTCGAAGAGTTATACGACGGTGTCACAGAAGTCGTCGAAAGATTCAGGCCGTCTACGATGACCATTGAGACTATTTTTCATGGAAAGAACCCCCGCTCAGCGATGTCCCTAGCACATGCCAGGGGAGTCATTCTGCTGGTGGCGGCCAAACACAATCTAGCGGTCAGAGAATTTGCGCCTGCGTCAATCAAGCAAGCGATCACGGGATCGGGTCAAGCCAGCAAGGATCAAGTCGCTTATATGTTGCAAAAACTTCTCCGGCTGCAGGCGCCGCCGACTCCGGCGGATGCTGCAGACGGGGTGGCGGTGGCTCTAACGTCAATTATCAAATCAGGTAACGGCCTGTGATAGCGGGATTGGCTGGCACATTGACGTCAAGGGATGGAGACCGAGTCACCATCGCGACTGCCGGTGGAGTCATCTACGAGGTATCGGTACCGACGCGTGTTCTGGAACAGCTGCCCAGACCGGGACAACGGGTCGAACTTCAAACAGTCCCGATCATTCGTGAGGATGGATGGTCGCTGTACGGTTTCGACAGCGAGAGAGAAAAAACGGTCTTTCAAAAACTCATGGCGGCAAGTGGAGTCGGCCCCCGCCTGGCACTTGCAATAATTTCGTCGCTCGGAGGCGACAGGGTCGTTCTTGCAATCCGAGACAATGAGATAGGCTTGCTCTGTTCGGTAAAAGGCGTCGGCAAGAAGACAGCTGAGAAGCTAATTGTCGAGCTAAAGGATAGAATAAAGGGTCTGCAGGTAGAGTCACCGGACGTCGCACGTGGGGACGTCGCGGGACAGGCGACTAAGGCACTCATGAACCTGGGCTACTCTGCAATCGAGGCGGATCGAGCGATCCGCGCTGTGATTTCCCGGCAGCCCGTTGATGACGCAGGCGAATTAGTTAAGGAATCTCTAAAGGAGCTACGATGAAAACCGCTGAGTGGACGTGCGCCAAGTGTGGTGCTACAAATAGAAAACTCGTCACCAGCGACACGATCGACACAGTTGATAAGTGTGTCACATGCAAGACCAAACATCGTCTAGAGGAAACGAATCGCCAACTGAGATGGGATTCGACAGCGAAGCCGTGAATCGACCGGAGATCACAACACCGAAGGCGCTCCCCGATGAGCGGCCGTCAGAGACATCCCTCCGACCCTCCTGCCTCGGAGAGTTCGTTGGGCAACAGAAAGTCTGCGAAGGCCTTCAGATAGCGGTGGAGGCGGCTAAAAAGAGGAAAGAGCCGCTCGACCATACGTTATTCTTTGGCCCACCTGGGCTGGGAAAGACGACTTTAGCCATCCTGATTGCTCGCGAGATGGGAGTCAACGTTCGAACCACCTCGGGTCCAGTGCTGGAGAAGGCGGGCGACCTGCTCGGCATGCTTACTTCGCTAGAAGAGGGCGACGTACTGTTCATCGACGAAATTCACCGTTTGCGCCCCAATCTGGAAGAGTTCCTATATCCCGCCATGGAGGATTTCAAAGTCGACGTACGGATCTCGGAAGGTCCCAACGCTCAGACCGTCCGTGTCGACATCCGTCCCTTCACCCTCGTCGGCGCCTCCACTCGATACGGCATGCTTACACCGCCCATGAGAGCACGCTTCGGCATCATCGAGCGACTCGGCTACTATCCTCCAGAAGAGTTAGCCGAGATCCTCCTACGATCCGCAAGAATTCTGGATGTCGAGATCGACCCCGAAGGCGTCTCCGAGATCGCCCGGAGAAGCAGAGGCACACCGCGGGTTGCAAACCGGTTATTGCGCAGGGTAAGAGACTTCGCTCAGGTGCGCGCCGACGGGCGAATCACTACAAAGGTTGCACGGGACGCGCTCGCCCGCCTCGACGTGGATGAGTACGGCCTGGATGACATGGACAGCAAAATCCTCCGAACCATCATTGAGAAGTTCAGTGGCGGCCCCGTGGGCTTGAGTACGATTGCGGTTGCGGTCGGCGAAGACCCAGGGACAGTTGAGGAAGTGTATGAACCGTTTCTGATTCAACAGGGATTCCTTCAGCGCACACCGAGGGGCCGCGAAGCGACGGCCATTGCTTACAAACACCTTCGCTTCAGCCCTCCAGTCGGCGAACAGCAGACAATCTTCGAGTAGCGTAGTGCCGCCAGCAGACACAGCCAGCTCTTATTTCATGACAAACTCCGCTCACAGAAAAGCTAGTTACCGAACCGAGGACTTCAATTATACGTTGCCGCCGGAGCTGATCGCTCAGAGCCCCGTTGCGACTCGCGACGAGAGTCGGTTGCTGGTATTGAACCGGCAAATCGATACCGTCGAGCACAAAGAGTTCCGCGACATTGTCGATCTTGGCGGACCAGGTGACCTCATAGTTGTCAACTCCAGCAGGGTCATACCAGCGCGACTGCATGCCACCCGCGATAACGGGAGGACTGCCGAGGTCCTTCTGGTGCACCAAACGTCGCTAAACACGTGGCGAGTAATGGTACATCCGGGGGGTAAACTCAAGGTTGGGCGGCAGCTTCACTTCGAATCTCACGGTGATGCTGAGGTTACGGGTGTGTTAGGTGGCGGGCTCAGGGAAATCACATTTGATCCCGGGTTGGATGTGAACGCGCTGATGGCGGACCTTGGATCGGTGCCGCTTCCGCCTTATATCCACCGGGAACCCGAGGACGCCGATAGCGAGAGATATCAGACGATATTTGCAATCGAGGATGGAAGTGTAGCGGCACCGACAGCCGGTCTTCACTTCACCCCGGAACTCGTAACCAAACTCAAGAACAAGGGCATCGATTTTGCCGAGATACTCCTCCACGTCGGCCCCGGCACGTTCAAACCCGTAGCAGTCGAAGACCCACAAGACCACGAGATGCATTCGGAGTGGTACCGCCTACCTGAGAAAACGGCGCGCCTGGTCAACCGTGTTCGTGAGAGCCGGGGACGAGTATGGGCCGTTGGCTCGACGGCAGCCCGCGTTCTCGAAATCTGCACCAGTGACTCTATCACCAGCGCCGGCTCCGGTTGGACCAGCAAGTTTATCTTCCCACCGTACGAGTTCGAGGGAGTCGATGTGTTGATTACCAACTTCCACCAGCCTCGTTCGTCCTTGCTAATGCTCGTCACGGCATTCGGAGGTTACGAGCGAGTCATGGCAGCTTATGATACCGCGATCGAAGCGAAGTACAGATTCTACAGCTATGGTGACGCAATGGTGATCGTCTAGCATGTTCGAGTTCCGGTTAGATGCTACTGATGGGAGGGCTCGAGCCGGTACGCTGAAGCTGCCCCACGGTGTCGTAAGAACCCCTGCATTCATGCCAGTAGGCACCAACGGAACAGTCCGTGGACTCTCACCAGCCGATCTGATGGGTGTGGGCTCGCAAATCATCCTAGCAAATGCTTACCACCTACATCTCCGTCCCGGAGAGGATACCGTAACAGCGCTGGGCGGATTAAACCGTTTCATGGCGTGGAACAGACCGATTCTCACGGACTCGGGAGGTTTTCAGATTTTCTCTCTGGACAAACTCCGGAGCGTTTCCGAAAACGGCGTCGAGTTCCGATCTCATATTGACGGACGACGCCTCGAGATGACCCCAGAAAGCGCAGTGGACATTCAGAGGAAACTGGGCTCGGACGTCATCATGGCTTTGGATCACGTAATCCCCGGGGAGTCTGACCGAAGCGCGACCGCGGACGCACTTGATAGAACCCAGCGTTGGTTGGAACGCTGCCACAGCCAATACTCGCTAACGGCCGGTGGACCGGAAAGCCAAACGCTCTGGCCGATAATTCAGGGTGGAGCGTACACCGATCTCCGGCTGGAGTCTGTGCGAAGAACCTTGGACCTCGAAGATTGGACAGGGATTGCGATCGGAGGGCTGGCGGTTGGTGAACCCAAGCCAGTCATGTATTCCGTCTTGGATGCCCTAGAATCGTCTTTGCCGACCCGAATCCCTCGTTATCTTATGGGTGTTGGTTTTCCGGAAGACGTTCTGAGATCCGTGGCCGCGGGAGTGGATCTATTTGACTGCGTGGCGCCGACGAGAAACGGGCGTAACGGCCAGGCCTATACCTCCGACGGACCGCTCAAAATCAAGAATGCGCCTTTCAAGAACGATCCTGAACCTCTCGAAGGAGACTGCGACTGCGAGACCTGCACCACGTTCAGCAGGGGCTATCTACGGCATCTATTCATCGCGCAAGAACTGCTGGCGCTGAGGGCTCTCTCGCTGCATAACGTTAGATTCCTTGTAAGACTGGGTGAGCAGGCGAGGGGAAAAGTGATGGAAGGCACTTTTGAACTATGGTGCAAGAATTGGCTTGCAAGATATAGAGGACAATAATAGTGAATCCAGGATTATTACTACTTCTGTTTGCTCCCTCCGGTCCGGATGCCGGGCGCGGGATGACGATCTTTCTCTTCCAGATGCTCGCGTTCGTAGCGATCATCTACTTTCTCATGATCCGTCCTAAGGTCCAGCAAGAAAAGAGACACAAAGCGCGTATAGCGGGGATAAAACGCGGTGATCAGATCGTTACAGTTGGCGGGATAGTCGCGGAGGTCGTGCACCTCAAGGAAGACAAGCTGACGGTAAAGAGCGGTGAATCTCGACTCATTGTGCAGCGGGATCGCGTGGCAGACATTTTGACGCACGATTCAGGAGAGAGCGGCAGCAAGCGGTGAGCGTAGTACCTATACATCTGCTTGGCTCACCGGTTCTGAAGCAGACCTCGGAGGAAGTCGGAGAGATCGACAGTGCCGTGCGGAAACTGGTGGATGATCTAAAGGACACGATGTACGCCGCAAGTGGGATTGGGCTGGCTGCCAACCAGATCGGAGTAACCCGGCGCATCGCCGTTGTCAAGACGGAGGAAGCCGTATCACTAACGCTTATAGACCCCGTCATCCTGTCGCGCGAAGGCACAGACCGTGGAGAGGAAGGTTGCCTCTCAATTCCGGAGTTATACGCCGACATTGACCGATCAACGCATATCGTAGTTGAGACCACAGATCTCGATGGCAACAGGGTTAGACTCGATGTCGCGGATCTCCGGGCGCGCGCAATTCAACACGAAATAGATCATTTGGACGGGGTGTTATTCCTAGACCATCTCAGTCCCTTGAAGAGGCGGCTTTTGTTGCAGAAGTGGAAGAAACTTAGAAAGGGTAAGACCGGATACATCCAGGAAGTTTCAAAACACAACAGCCACGTCTAAAGTATGCGGATCGTATTCTTTGGCACACCCGAATTCGCTGTGCCATCGCTGAGAGCTCTTCTCGAAGAGGGCTTTGAGGTCTGTGCTGTCGTAACTCAGCCTGACAAACCGCGGAAACGCTCTCGTTCTCGGCTCATGGCACCGCCAATCAAAGAGTTAGCAATCGAATACGGCCTCGCGGTTGTCCAACCCGAGAACCCTTCCGATGCGACTTTCTTGCAGCAACTCCAAGAACATCGGCCAGACCTGGGAGTGGTAGTAGCATACGGCCACATTCTGAGGAAGGCACTGCTAGAACTAATGCCGCTGGGCTTCCTCAACGTGCACGCATCACTCCTCCCGAAGCTCCGCGGGGCCGCCCCTATCCAGCACGCCATCATACAAGGTCTCGACGAAACGGGCGTTTCTATAATGAGAATTGACGAAGGTTTGGACACCGGTCCCGTACTCATGACCATTCCGACTCCAATAGCAGCTGACGAAACCGGCGGAGAGTTGCGCGAGAGACTAGCCGAACTCGGTGCACTGGCAATTATCGAAGCTATGTCGCTTCTGGCGCTAGGGAAATTGAGTTTTCAGCCGCAGAATCATGAGGATGCAACGCATGCGCCGAAGATCGATTCAGATTCAGCCCGCATTGATTGGACCAAGGATGCGGCGATGGTCGCGCGTCTAGTCAGAGCTCTTGACCCGGAACCCGGTTCTTGGTCCCAGGTCAACGACAGGAGAGTACAATTTTTTGGGCCGGCGGAAGTTGACGGAGATGGACTCCCCGGACTGGTTCTGGCACTAGAACCCACGATGACCGTCGCGACCGGCGCTGGCGCTCTCCAGTTTCTCGATGTTAAACCGTCAGGAAGTCGCCGTATGCCAGCCACCGACTGGATTCGAGGGCGAGCGATTAACGTGGGAGATTCCTTCACGTGAACACCCTAGAGCTACCCCGTGTGCACGCAGTGACCACCGATGCCATACTGTCCCGCCAGAACTTCTACGATCGGGCTGCGATGCTCGCCGACTCCGAATACCTTGCTATTCATATCCGCGGAAAACATCTGGATGCGGCGACGCTGGCCACAGCCGTCGAAGGCCTCCGCAAGAGAATCAGGCACACGACGCTTTTCATAAATGACCGGGTTGATCTGGCCCTCATGCTGGAGACCAACGTCCATCTTCCGGCAAACGGGCTCCCCACCGAGAAAGTTAAGAGACTCGTACCCAAGAACATTATGGTGGGCAGATCGACCCACTCAGCGGCCGAGGCCAGGCACGCGCTCGAGCAGGGGGCCGCCTATGTGTTCCTCGGTC
>JACZUR010000261.1 GCA_022573095.1 Gemmatimonadota bacterium
CTGATGATCGACGGCCACGAGTATCTGGATCCAACCGCATCAATCAAGACTCGCACCGCAACCCCACGGTGGACGGCGCGCGCCAGCGCCTCGCAGAATTTCCTGCCGGTAACGTCATTGTCGAAGATGAAGGTGCTCAACCCAATCGACTTCTCCGCCCGATCGATGGAGGCTAGCATCTCGGGATACGCTTCCTCACCGTTCCTCAGCGGAACGACACTGTTGTTATACGTGATGGCACGCCGCGCCACGCTGTCAACCAACCGGGACAACGGCGCGATGTGCCGATTGTCTTCTCCTAACAACCTGTTGAGGAGTTTTTCATCCCTGCTTGCCGGAAACTCACCGGTCATAAACTGGGCGGTGTCGGCCCGCATCAGAATTGCGCGGCGCCTGATGCGGTTGATCCCGAACAACACGTAGAGCAAGGGACCGCCTATCGGTACTAACCAGATTACACCTACCCAGCCGAGTGCTGCCCGATCGTCCCGTTTGTAGACGACGGCGTGCGACGAGGCGATCACCGCCAGCAGGACGGTGAGCGCGCCGGCAATCAGCGACCAGAAGTTGTGGAGGCCCTCGAGCAAAACGTCAAACACCGTAGGACATCCGTTTTATTTGTTGTCCGCCATGATTCGGTCGCGCCACTGCCTGTACCAGCGCTTCAGCAAAGTTTGGAAGTGATAGACGCCCTGCTCCGCTTCAGGCGACAGCCGGCCACCGCGGCGGCGAGGTGATCTCCCGGTTTCCTTAGCTGGGAAATATGACCCACACCGTGCCAGGTCCGGGAGAATACCGCCTCCCGGTTCAGCTCGTCGAACGCAGGTCCCGTATACCAGGCCGACGGCACCGTCTGCGACCGTTCTATCGGATCCACCGTCAGGTCCTGCCCTGAAACGGCGGCCAGAATTGTCTCTGTCATGGCAGTGTCCATTGAGCCCTCGGCTGCGGCGTCGCGCGGATGGAGCAAGATATTGATGTATCTTTCAGATCCCAGAGGATCAATTTAGGTCTCTGATACGTTCACTATATTAGCGACCAACCACGTGGGGAGGGGCATCCTGCCGCAAGTCGGGACAATGGAACGACGGGGGGACGGTAGCATCGAACGATTCAAAAGCATGAGAGAGCATAACAATGGCTGAGGGAGTGACGCCCAAGCTGGGAGCCAAGGCACACGACTTCGTGCTGCTTGACAGCACCGGAGTCGAGAGACGGCTATCAGAGCTGGTGGCCGAGCGGCCGGTGGTGCTGCTGTTCTACCGCGGCGACTGGTGACCGTTCTGCCGCCGCCAGTTGGCGGCTTACCAGGCCAAGCTATCGGAAGTGGAGGCCAAGGGTGTCCGGTTCATCGCGCTCTCGGTCGACCGGCCGGAGATAGCCGAAGAGTTTAGGGATGAGCTGGGTCTCGACTTTACCACCCTCTGCGATACAGAGCGTGAGGTGGTTAAGGCGTGGGACCGCTTCAACCGTTGGGAGATGGGGGGCATAGCGAAGCCCGCGTTGTTTGTGATCGACTCTGACATGCGCGTTCGGTTGGCGTCGCTCGACAGCGCCGCGAAGAGATACAGCGTGGACGACCTGATCGAGTTCCTAAATTCGGATTCCGAGATGGCGCGGCTGGATCAGCCGCTGGGAACTTTCATCATCCCGAACCCTGTTCGTCTCTTGCTGCAACCGCTGCGCATGCTGCGTAATAAGCTGCGTACACGAAGAGCCAGACGAAGGTCAAGTTAACGAAATGTTGCAGCCCGTCGAAAACCGAGAAGAATTGGAGCGAATATTAGAGGCTCCGCTGGCGCTGATTTACAAGCACAGCACCATCTGCGGCCTGAGTTCCAAAGCCATACGGGAGGTCGAGAGCTTTGTCGGCCGTCATCCCGACGTGCCCGTGTATATCATCGATGTCCTGCGCAACCGCGCGATAACGATGGAGGTGCAGGACCGCCTTGGCGTGCGGCACAAGTCCCCGCAGGTGATTGTCGTAGCAAACGGAGAGGCGAAGTGGCACAAATCCCACTGGGGCATCAAGAGTAAGGTCCTCTCGAGGCAGATAGCGGCGCTAAAGAACTGAGCCGCCCACTGCCGGCTCCATCGCGGCGGTTATATTACCTGACGCCGCGCCCTTAGCTCAACTGGATAGAGTATCTGACTTCGGATCAGGCGGTTGGGGGTTCGAATCCCTCAGGGCGCATCGCGTAACGTCAAGCCAGGTGAAGCGTTGCGTGCTTCTCTTCCCCTGCTCCGTTGCCAAGTAGGGTAACTTGGTGGGTAACTTCGCCCGTATTTTCGATACCTGCGCGGTATAGCTTCGGCACACCCAACACTACATTCGCTACCGCTTCGTCATCCGCTTGCTGGTAGCACTTGAGTAGCGTGACAGGGTCGATCCAGCCGCTAGCCTCCGCAACGAATACACGAACACAAACAGCGCGGTGAAAAGAGCCAAGTGCAGGGCCAGGCTGGTTACCAGTAGCATCGGTGTGATCCGCTGGTCGGCATAGTACTCCATCGGCATGTAGTCGAGTTGTACTAGACGTCCCATTGTTTGCAATGAGTCCCAGTATGTCCTGACGGCAAGAATCACGTGGACACCAGCTATAATGGTTCGATCTCCCAGAGCGTGAT
>JACZUR010000262.1 GCA_022573095.1 Gemmatimonadota bacterium
CGCCTGAGAGAATGCGATTGCCATATACGCTGGCGGAGTCGGTGTTCTCTATGATCCATTCGTTGTTCTGTCGTACCGCGGCGTGCCAGCGATCCGATAGCGTATTCACACCCTCTCCGATGACCTTGTACAGTGCCTGATAGGCGTCCCGAGAAGTGCGCGAAGCCTTGAGGACCCGTCCTACTACCTCATCACCGTACCAGCCGGCCATAAACGACCACAGGGCCTGCCCGTATCGGTACGGGAAGTATCGTGGGTTGCTCAACTGCTCGATGGTGGGGAGTGTGTTGACGGTAGCGTCACGCATCCACATTGCGCTGTGGGGGTCAACCGGACCTACGGAGAGATACTCCGCCATCCCTTCGATAAACCAGAGGGGCATGGCTAGGGCGGACGGTATTCCCGCTGTCAGCCCGACTCTTCCTGAGCCCGTGATGTCGAATTGGAAAGCGTGAACCAACTCGTGGCCCAGTACGTGATCCGTCTCTTGTAGCGGCCCCTGGAAGGGGAGCACTATGCGGCGCTTGAACACCTCTGTCACGCCACCTGTACCCTCGCCGATGGTTCCAAAAATTGCATTGGTTTGCTCGAAATGTGGGTGGCTGGCGTAGAGAATGATCGGTTGCCTGCCCCTCAACTCATGATCCAGCAGGCGGGAAATTCGTGCATACCAGCGCTCCGCCATCTGACCGGCGATGCGCGCAGCCTGTTCCTCTTCTTCATAGTAGTGGATATCGAAGTGCTCGGTTTCGAGAACCTGAAAATCAAAGTCCTCATACTGCACCTTATTGCGCCCGAAATACTGAGCCTCTGAGGTAGCGGGAAGGAGGATCCCGGCCAACAACGGGGCCAGGGGGAATAAAAGCTTCAAACTGGATCTGTATTGCATCTGGGTCTCCAAGAGATCAAGCCGCGTTCCCGCCACTGATCGTATCAGACGCGAGGCGTGCTTAGTTCCTCAAGTCCAAATCTACACCGTTAAGACTGTCTTACGCTTACTTTGTTAAGACCTTTGACCCCGAGAATTGTTCCTGAGTAACCATTACCTAATGAAATGTGGGGCTTTGCGCACGTGAGCCAGGACATTACGCAGAGAACATCCATGCGCCGTCGAAGCAGGGTTCCGACTGTCAAGAAAGCGGTAAATGAATTTGTCAGGCGTCTTCGCGGAGCTGCGCGCCCTGCGGTAGCTCGCCAATCTCTCAAGTACTTCAAGCCGGGAGACTCGATCTACGTCTGCGGCGTCAAGACTCCGGAAGTGAGAAAGTTTGCCCGGGAACTCTACAGACGTGTAGAGGGCGATTGGGGGATAGGAGACGCGTTGGAGTTCTGCGATTCGATGGTCTGGCGCAGAGAATTGGAGTCGAAGACTTTGGGTTTTTTTCTTCTCAGTCACTTTAGGGATGAATTTCGCTCAGACCTGCTCAGACGCGCCGAGGGATGGGTAGTGGCTCAGCTATGTGAGAACTGGGCGGCCGTGGATACACTGTGCGGAGCGATAACCAGCCCGGTCCTGGAGAGGAATCCTCGCACGGTTACGAGTCTCAGGAGGATGGCCAGATCCCGAAATATGTGGGTCAGGAGAACCGCCGTCGTAACATTGGTACCGCTGGCACGCAGCGGAATGTATCTGGATGAGGCCTACGAAATCGTCGTTCCGCTCTTCGGCAATTCTGAAGACCTGATGCATAAAGCCCTTGGATGGCTTCTACGCGAGGCGGGAAAAACCGATATGGAGCGCCTGGAACGCTTCCTAGCCAGATATGGTCATGGGATGCCGCGGACAACTGTTCGATATGCGATCGAGCGGTTTCCGGAGACAGCCAGAAAAAAACTTCTCACAGATACCCGGGGCGGTTGAGCGGGATGACCCGGGAGTTTGTTCCAGCGCTGTGGGCGGGCAATCCCCATGTGCAGACGGTATGTGCACGCCTGCTGAGAGGGCGCGCCGGAGTCTCTTTCGTGAGGGAGCGGATATCGACGCCGGATCGAGATTTCATCGATCTGGACTATCCTCTGGTACACTCTTATCCGGCACTCGATAGTTGGCCGCTGGCCATCGTGCTTCACGGGCTCGAGGGAAGCGCTCGGTCGAAATATGCAATCGAGGCCTATCGCTGTCTGGCTCGCCGGGGGGTGGCGGCTGTTGGGTTCAATTTTCGCTCCTGTAGTGGCGAATTAAACGTGGGAAAACGGCTTTACCACTCTGGAGAAACGTCGGACCTAGGGCTGGTTCTGGAACATCTTGCTGCAAAGTTTCCAGACCGTGCACTGGGGGCGATTGGGTTTTCTATTGGTGGGAATGTGCTGCTCAAGTATCTCGGTGAGAGGGGTGCGAGTGCGCTAAAACGTCTGATCGCCGTAGCCACGATCTCGGTTCCGTTCGACCTTGCGGCGGGGGCGGAGCACATCGAAAAAGGGTTCTCAAAAGTGTACCGGTTCAAGCTGATAAGATCACTAAAGGCTAAGGTCCGAGCTAAGGCGGATCACATCGCCGACCTCATTGAGTACAGCCGTACACTGAGGTCCAGTACGTTTTGGGAGTTCGATGACGCTGCCACGGCGCCCCTGCACGGTTTCAGTGGAGCTGACGATTACTACGCCCAGAGTTCTTCCAACTGTTTCAT
>JACZUR010000058.1 GCA_022573095.1 Gemmatimonadota bacterium
ACGGTAGGGAGTGAGGCTGGTTTATGGTCCGCGGGGAAAGAAGACGGTGGGGGACGGTGGGGGACGGGAACTCGAATCGGGTGACCTTACCGCTTACGGCCTACCGCTTACTGCCTGGCCCGGCCACGGCACCCCGCGTTTGGCAGAGGAGGGTGAGCCGCGAAGCACCGTGACCCAACGCCGGGCAACGCCCGGCAGGCCATTCTATCTGTGGCCCGTGCAGAATCAGGCCGTATTGGGATAAAAGGCCGCAAGGGGACAGAAGTTCCCGCGCTCACAAATCCCTAACATTTGGAGGCCCTTTCGGCCGGCTTGGCGGCCGAACGTGCTCTTTTTTTGCTCAGATATCTGGCCCTTGTCGGTCGACATGGTGGGAGAGCGTACCGGGGCGTAATTTCTTGATATGGCTACCTGTAGCAAGTGCCAGACCCCGTTTGGGGATGACGCGGCCCACTGCCCGAACTGTGGTGCTGCGGCGCCAACCCCCGTTGGCGTGGAGGCCAAGACGGTCCCCTTCATGCCCGGAGCCACTCCCGCCGCGAACACCGTGCAGGATCGCCTCGCCCAGGCTCTAGGACCCAACTACCAGGTGCGTCGCGTGGTTGGTCGCGGTGGTTTCGCGGAGGTGTACGAACTCTGGGACAGAAACCTGGAGCGGCGGCTCGCGGCCAAGGTGTTGATACCGGAAGTGGCAGCCACCACTGGCGTCGTCGAACGGTTCAAGCACGAGGCCCGTACCGTTGCGCGCCTCAATCACCCTGGTATCCTGTCGATTCACTTCGTAGGTGACGTGGATGACCTGGCCTTCTACGTGATGCCGTTCGTAGAGGGCGGTTCTCTACAGGATCTGCTCGACGAGGGGAAGCTCGACCCCGATAGGGCGCTGGACATCGCCGAGCCGATTCTCGACGCGCTGGGGCACGCCCACGACGAAGATCTGGTCCACAGGGACATAAAGCCCGACAACGTAATGATCGAAGCGAAGAGCGGGCGCGCGCTGCTGGTCGACTTCGGGATAGCCAAGGCGCTCGATCCGGCAAAGGCTTCGAATATGACGCAGGCAGGCTACACGGTGGGCACCCCTCACTATATGAGCCCCGAGCAGGCGCTCGGCGACAAGATCGACCGCCGCTCCGACCTGTATTCGTTCGGCGTCATGCTGTTCGAAATGGTAACCGGCGAGAAGCTCTTCAGTGGTAACACGGCCCAGGAGATCGTGGCGGCGCACGTGAGCGACACTCCCCGCGAGGCGATGGACGTGGACGAGAGCGTGCCGGTCTGGCTCTCCGATTTGATTGCGAAATGTGTAAGCAAGAGAGCGGAGGACCGTTTCCAGCACGCGTCCGAGATGCTCGAGACGATCCAGGACCATAGATCTGGCGCCGCCAAACACGTGGGCGATCTGCTCGGCGGTGAGGTTGTTCAGGGCAGCGGTTATGAGTTCGATGAAATGCTTCAGGCTACATTGCCGTCCAAGAAACTGAAGAAAGAAACGGTCCCGCAGTCGCAGCCCGCGGTAACCGAACCGCTGCAGCCCGTAGCGCAGATTCCCACGGCGGAAGAAGAATCCCAAACGGAAACGAGTTCCCGTGAACAAGCTGCGACTGCGGAGATACCCGGTGATACCGTGGACGAGACGGCGGTGGGCGGAGAAGAAGAGATTGCGCCGGATGACGATGTGAAGGTCGATGAGGACTCGGCGGAAGAAGTTTCCGAGGAGGAAGAGGAAGAGGAAGAGCTCTCGTCCTTTCAGGTCAAGGCGCGGCAGTTCGAGGCGGAAGTGGCGGGAAGAAAGATTCAGGAAGCCAAAGCGCGTAAACAAAAGAAGATACGCCTGGCGGTTACTATTCCGGTGGCGATAGCGCTGCTGGGTACCGGAGGATGGTACGCGACTAAGGACGGCCGCCTCGAACGCGTGCTCAGCGTGTGGACCTCGCTGGGGAATACGAGACTGTCTGGCGAGATCGTGGAGCCGGGTCAAGCGTCTGGACCCCCGACTCGATACGTGACCAATTCCCTCGTTGAACCGGTGCAACTGTTAGTGAATGGTGAAGTCAACAGGATCCTTGCCCCGGGTACCCAGGCCGCGCTGCCGATCGAAGGCCGGCCGATTTCCGAGTTGTCGTGGAGACTTATGCGTCCACGCCAGGCAGGAAGGGAGATGGGCCAGAACATGTCGTTCAGTCTCACCAATCCGGTCGTGTCGGACAGCAGTCAATACTTTACGATCGTCGGCCAGGAAGCCGGCCGGGAGATCTTTGCTCCGCTGATCAGCAATCCGACGAGCCGCGCGATGGTGGTGTTGATCAACGCGGGTACGCCGGACGAAACGCGATGCAACTGCACCGTGCCCGCGGGAGCGCGGAGCATGCCCGTTGGCTACTACAGCCTGCTTCCAAACACGACGGTGCGATTCTACGATGCCCGCCAGCCCTATGGAGGGATTTACGGCGAGGTAACTTCTCTGGTGGGCCGTGTAAACTCGCTTACCGGCGCCGTCGAACTCACGGTGCCCAACTAACGCGCTCTTTCACGGTCCTGCACCGGTAGACTTTCATATCGCCGAACCTTTTCGAACACATAATGCGTTTAGGAGGCTTAATGACTAAAGTAAGCGTTGCTGACTGGGTGGAACTGGAAGACAGAAAGCCCGCATATGCGCTGGTTGCCAACGTCGATCTCGTGGTGATTCGTCACGACGACGACGTGTCGGTGTTGTACGGGCGGTGTCAGCACCGTGGGGCTCTCCTTGCCGACGGTTACGTCAGAGGCGAGGATCTGATCTGCGGTGTTCACAACTGGGACTACCGGTACCGCACTGGTGTCAGCTCGTACAACAACGAAGAGGCGCTCAAGAAATTCTCGGCGTGGGTCGAGGAAGGCCAGGTTCTCGTCGATGAAGAAGAGATCGCGGTCTGGGAGAAAGAAAACCCCCAGCCCTACGATCGCGACTCATACCAGGGCACGTTTCAGGACATACACGGCACCCCGGAAGAGCCGTATGTAGGATTGATTCGTTCTCTTGCCGAGAGCGGAGTGAAGGCGGATGGACACGGCCCCGTCGCCGCCATGGGAGTTCCGCTCATGGAGCTTCCCAGGTGGGATGATATCCAGTTCGTCACGGGACAGCTCGATACGCTGCCGCAGTTGGAGGATGTCGAGGTGGGAAGCAGACTCGTCATCGGCCCCAATTCGAAGAAACCCCTGACGCTCGATATCCCGATCTTCGTTTCGGATATGAGTTTCGGTGCACTGTCGGAAGAGGCGAAGGTGACGTTGTCGCGCGGAGCTGAGCTTGCCGGAACCGCGATCTGCTCGGGTGAAGGCGGTATGCTGCCCGAGGAGCACGCCGAGAACAGCCGATACATGTATGAACTCGCATCAGCGAGATTCGGATTCTCTATGGATAAGCTTGCGGGCGTTCAGGCGTTTCATTTCAAGGGTGGACAGGGTGCGAAGACGGGTACGGGTGGTCACCTGCCCGGCAAAAAGGTTACGGGTAAGATCGCCGAGGTTAGAGGTCTACCGGAGGGTGAGCCCGCAATTTCACCGCCGCGGTTTCCCGACTGGAACGGTCTCGACGACTTCACGCAGTTTGCGGGGGAGGTACGCGACGTCACCGGAGGAATTCCCATCGGTTTCAAACTCTCGGCACAACGCATCGAGAAGGATATCGATGCGGCACTGAAGATCGGTATCGACTACATCATTCTCGACGGGCGAGGGGGCGGCACAGGCGCGGCGCCTCTAATCTTCAGGGATAACATCTCTGTGCCGACCATTCCCGCTCTGGCGCGCGCCAGAAAGCATCTCGATAACTGTGACGCTGGTGTGACTTTGATCATTACTGGTGGTTTGCGAACGCCTGCGGATTTCGCCAAGGCGATGGCGTTGGGCGCCGACGGTGTGGCCGTTGCAAACTCCGCACTGCAGGCCATCGGATGCCTCGGTATGCGTGCGTGTCACACGAACAACTGTCCCGTTGGCATCGCCACGCAAAGGGAAGACCTGCGCAAAAGGTTACCAGTACAGCGCGCGGCCGAGAGACTGGCGCGGTTCTTTGAGTCCGCTGTCCATCTCATGTCTCTGCTTGCCAGGGCATGCGGGCACACGCACCTCAATCAGTTTTGCGGCGAAGATATAATAACTTGGAGTAGGGAAATGTCCGATCTGTCTGGTGTTTCGTTTGGCGGAGTCGCTGGAACTTAGACCGCGCAGTAGCGTGCGGGTTGTTTGACACCGCAGACTAGCGATAGTCTATTTAATCGATGACTCACGGTAATAGTTAGGCGGTAGATGGGCAGCGAAGCAGATTTCAGGGACAGCGGCATTGAGATTCTAGAGAACCTGCTTGCCGACGCTGAACAGGGCGATGCGGCCGAGTCGGTTCTGTTCGATTCGGTAACACACCTTCCCAGACTCAACATTCTGCTCAAAGATATCCAGGAAAAATTCCACGAGCACGATCAGGTAGGTATCCTGAGCCTGAACATCAGTCCGTTCATCAAGCTGGAGGAGATGTTCGGGTGGGAAACCTATGACAGCGTTCTCCTCACCATTGCAGAGACGCTTCGGGAGATCAAAAGCGAGCGCCTCCGCGACGGCGATACTGTTGCCGAGCTCTCGATGAGTGGCAACAGCTTTGTGTTCGTGCTCTCGTCTCCCCGTTTCAACAGATATGTGACCTACGATGATCTCGATATGTTGCGTGGACGTATCTACAAAGACCTCGATAGTAGACTCGCCGCGAAATTTCCCGGTGAACTTGTTGAGCAGTTCGGATGCTTCATCGGGTGTTCGGTGATTACGAATGACCCGGGTGTTGGGCTAGATCACCAGATCTTACGCGGTCTCCACCGGGCTTATTCGGATGCGTTCCAAGAGCGGGAGAGAGGTATTCAAGCGAGGATGTCGCGGCTCGAGGAGATCATTGATCAGGGCCGGATAACTTCTGTGTACCAGCCTATCGTGGATCTCAAGACTGAAGAAATTCTTGCCTATGAGGCGTTGAGCCGGGGGCCGGAGGGTGAGTTCGCAAAGCCGGAGTACATGTTCAAAATAGCTCAGGAGAGTAAGCTCCTCTGGAAGTTGGAGCGGCTGTGCAGATCCCGGGCGATCGAAGGCGCCGCGGCTTTGCCCGACGATTGTTTTCTCTTCATGAACATCGAACCCGACTCCGTGTTCGATCCCAAGCTGCCGGATGTGTTCAAGGGCAATGTTCTTGCAAAGCGGGTGGTGCTCGAAATCACCGAGCGAGCGGTCGTCGGAGATTATGTCTTGCTAAAAAAGGCTCTCAATGTCATCCGCGAGATAGGATTGCATATCGCCATCGATGATGTCGGAGCCGGGTACGCAGGGCTGAGGTTGATAGGTGAAGTAGAGCCTAAGTTCGTCAAGCTGGACATGAACTTCACGCGGGGTATCGAAAAAAGTGAAATCAATCGCCAACTCGTGAAGGTCATGGTCTATCTCGCCGAGACGATCGGCACTGCGCTTCTCGTAGAGGGGGTAGAGACCGACGAGGAACTGGCGGTCATGCGAGAGCTCGGCGTCAGGTACGCGCAAGGGTTTCTCTTCGGCAGGCCGGAGGCGGAACCTCGGCCGGTTGATTTCAAGAAGCTGAAAAGGATCGATGCTAAACAGGCAGTGGGGAAAACCGCCGCACGAAAAGTAGTCGGTCGCGCGAGGCGCTGAGGCTAACCGTCTAGCGTAGCCACTCGATCTCCACCGATCCGATTATAGTGGATACACTGAAGTTCAGTTTGTAATCCGCGGCGTCGTAGTTCGGCGAGTAATAAACGGATCCTCTCTTGATCAGGCCGTCCGAATCGAACGAAGCCAGAAACCTGCGCACTTCGATCGCCACACCGGCGTCCGACGGCAAGCGTAAAGTCAACACAGCCAATCCCAGTTCTATCTCAACTTCGCTCTCGTAACCGTCGGGAGGAGTGCCTGAGAAGTCGAGTGTGAACTCGCCTGCACCAGCCTTAAATTTGATCGTCCGGCAGCGGGAGTTACTAAGCCCATAAACGGCGAACTCAGCTGCGCCGACCGTAATCGCCATTTCCTCACACTCGATTTGATTAAGACTGTCGAAGTTCAGGTTGCTCACCGTGGCGCCCGACTCAACTGTGATCCGTTCCAGCGACAGGCCGCCCAGTTCGATCTCAGACTCGCCCGCTCCAAGTCTCAATTCGAGATTCACCGGCACCTGGGGCGCAATCGTTACTTCGAGTTTCTGCCGCGTGTCATCGAGATCGAGGTTGAAGTTGCCTCGATTCTCGTTACGGGATCGTACTCCCAGGGCCACGGTCCGCGATCGCGGACTGTATTCGTGAACCGCCCGAAACAGCTCGCGGTCGTATGTGAGGCCCGCGCGATAAAGCGATCCGGTGTGATCGGGACGCAACACAAACGATCCGACTGCGAACGAGACACTGACGTGTAGGTTTTCTTCGCTACGGTACTGTCGCGCTGCGCTTACGCTCTCGTATGTCTGAGCGCTCAGCGGCGTCGCAACAGCCAACACAGCGAACAGAACACCCTTTCTTGTGCTGACGTTAAGCATTAACGGGATCCTGCAATCGTTCGCTGAGCGTAACGCGACGCCCATTCATCCTGCTGTGCGACCCGGCGCCGCGGTCCCAGTAGCGAGTCACTCGTACCCGCTCTCGTAGTCAGCACCGCTCCAAACCCGGCGGTCACCATGACCCACGTGAACGCGAGCGCGGCAACGATCATCGTTGTTCCGACGATTTGAATCCATCCCAAAAGTACAGCAGGTATCCAGATACCGGTCATGAAGATCAGCCCGCGTACCGTCGCCCTGTAGGGCGTGATTACAACCGCGGACGACTGAGTTTTTTTCTGCCGGAGGTATCGTGTGCCCACGTTCTGCGCAACGGCCAGATACCCTGCGATGGCAGCAGCGACGACAGCGAGCGTTGCGGCTATGATAGCGAACGGTACCAGTATGATTCCCACTACCGAGATGGTGAGGGCGATCACCAGCATCGAAGCCACTGGCAGAATCAGAGGCTGAGCGAACAGGCCGGCCATGAAAGACCGCCCCGGATCTTGCGCGACCCGCGTTGCAATTACGTCGAGTTGTTTTGGCGCGAAGAAAGTCAAACCAAAGCCGATCGAAGCGAGCGCGACCAGAGTACCGAGGAACGTGGCTAGGTGTCTACCCACCTCGCTTGCTACCGACGCTGACGGCTGGGGCGCAATGTCAGCGATGGGATGGCGTCCCCCAAACATCCGAACACTTCCGCCAACGAGCGAATGCGAGCCGATCACCCGACCGCCCACTGCCACTGCATCCGAATCCACTCTTGCGCTGGGAAGGAGACGCACGTTGCCATCGATAGCTATTGCGCTTCCGGTAACGTGGCCCCTGACCGTCAGGTTACCTCCCACCACGATGAGTGTGCCCTCGACGACTTCCCCCGCTGCAACGGTGTAGTTCCCCGTGTGGATCACTGCGTCTTCAATGTCGAACCGAAAATCTTGACTGCCAGCACCTACTGCCTGTCCGCTGCGGGCGATTTCTCCCAATACCGCTAGTCGGCCAAGCTCACCGAGCTGTGCGAGGTCGCCTAGCTGGCTCAGGTTTTCCAGTTCAGCCAGACGAGATATCTCTGCCAGTTGCTGGAGTTCAGCCTCTATCCGCTGAGCACCTACGGCCTCCTGCACATCGGCACGGGCCGCAGCCACACTCTGCACGTAGGCCTCTTGAGCGTGTGTGGCCGCCTCCAGATCAGCGGTAGCGATAGCCACCTGTGCCAGCGCGACTTCGAACGCCTCTGCGATCTGCACGTCGACCGACTGCAACGACCGATCCTTCCACCCGTTGGCCGCGCTCAAGAGTTCGGCGGGGCTGAGATAGAGGCTCTGGTCAATCAGTTGGTGCCATGATTCGAGGAGCGTGCCGTCGAGATCGTAGGTCCCGATTCTGTCTCCGTTGATCACGATGCTTCCGTCCGAGAACTCGATCGCGAGTTGCGAACCATCTTCTAATTCGAAGTTTAGCGTGCCGCCGTGGTCACTCGCGCTGGCCTGATGTCCAACTACGACCGCCTGAGCGGCGCCGGCATCGAGGGTCCCGCCTATCACAAGACCCACAGCGATGCAAGTCGAAACCGTCATCTTAACGAATCGCATGGAGTCGTTTCCTTCCCATTCTGTAGTGTTTCGAGATTCTGTACATACCGATCGAGCTCACCATCGTCGCTAACCACATCGCAGTCGCGCCGATGGCCACGGCCGGCGGTATTTGGCTAATAAAGGAGATGTCCGTAGCTGCCGCCGAGTACAACGCAGCAGCATTGAGAACCAAGTTGTCCCACGCAATGAAGGTTGAGTTGAGCGCAGCCTGTTCGGTGATCGTTGCATACTGGATCGCCCGGTCCCACATCGCTGCCAGAAGCACCAGCGATATGGTGGAGGACGCGGCGTAACCGCCCGCCAGGATCCATCCCAGGCGGCGCCTGTTGGGCTGCGTTTTAGCCTGTTTTCGGCGTGTAATCGGTCTTGCCGACCATTCTATCCGGAGCCGTTCCATAACCGCGTCGCCCAGTCCGGGGCTGGGGGACAGGTGGCCGAGGCGGCTCAGTGCCGCGTCTAAGACGGCGTCCGGCTCCTCCTGCCAACTCTTGTGATCTCTTGTTTTGGTCATTTAATCACCCACCCGTGCTTACTCAATTGGTTCATTCTCTTTCAACCACCCTTACGGTGGATCCCAGGTTTGGTTTCAGGCCTGTGGCGGATCGAGAGTCCGTTTCAACTCTGTCCGCGCTCGGTGTATGTACGTCTTTACGGTACCCAACGGCAGATCGAGCACCTCGGCGATCTCTTCATAGGGATGTCCCTCCACATAGCGCAGCAGAATACACGAACGGTACTCCGGCCTCAGAGCGCCGATCGCTTTTTCGATCTCGCTTCCCAACTCGCGGGCCTCGAGCTCCTCCAACGGCGATTCGGCCGAGTCACCCAACTGCAGCGCCGATTCGTGGGCAGCGGCTGGGTTCTGAGCGTCGGGAGACCCGTCTATGGAAACGGTATCCAACTCCTTCTTTCGCAGGTGATCGATCGCCGTGTTGTTTGCAATCTTGAATATCCACGATGAGAACTTGTAGTCCCGCCGGTAGCTTTCCAGTGCGTTTAAGGCTTTGACGAAGGTTTCCTGTGTGAGATCTTCTGCTCGTTCACGATGGCGCACCATGCGATACACGAGGGAAAAGATGGGGCGCTCATAGCGGCGCACGAGTTCCCGGTAAGCCCGCTCGTGACCTTTCAAGGCCCATCCAACAACATCCTGGTCGGTCGAGGTTGTTAGATCACGCGGGATCTTCACGCCGGAGTCGACATTACCAGTGGCTTCCGCCGGGGCGAGTTGTGCTGTTGCTTGCGGCGTCTTCTAGGATGCCGGTATGTTTGATGACTATGCCACCGGCTCAAACTGATCTGCAACGACTAACAGGGGAGGACAAGCGTACGTACGTACGTGACATGTTCACCTCGATCGCTCCGCGTTACGATCTGCTGAATCATCTTCTTAGCTTCAATATAGATAGGTCCTGGCGCAAGACTGCAATAAACTTCTTAGACTGGGAGCGGGCGCCGCGGGGAGATTACCTCGATCTTTGCGCCGGCACAATGGATCTCGCGGCTGAGCTGTCGGGACGAAGCGGTTTTTTGGGGCGTGCCGTCGGCGCTGATTTTGTACTGCCGATGCTGCAGCGGGGAAGATCCAAAGGTCCGATACAGGCCGTGGGAGCTGACGCGCTGGAGCTTCCCTTCGGTCCGGGATCCTTTGACGGATGTACGGTTGGATTCGGTATCAGAAACCTGGCCGACCTCGAAGCTGGCCTGAAGGAAATCTCACGCGTCCTCAAACCCGACGCGCGAATCGTTATCCTGGAGTTCTGCACACCTACGTCGTGGCCTCTTCGTCCCATCTACATGTTCTACTTCAGACGGCTGATGCCGCTGATTGGGAGAACCGTCGCAAAGCACTCGCAAGCGTATAGCTACCTGCCTGCATCGGTGCTGGAATTTGCGACACCAGTAGAACTGGCCGTGCAGATAAGGGCGGCAGGGTTTAGCGGCGTCGAGTACCGGAAGCTCACGGGAGGAATCGCGGCAA
>JACZUR010000059.1 GCA_022573095.1 Gemmatimonadota bacterium
CGTACTTCAGCAGGATATTTCGTGCTCTAGCTGACAGCAACTCAAGCCCCCTTGTGACAGGACTCGCTGTTCAGGATCGTGCGGTAGCATGAAAGGCTGCAGGCGGGCTCAGGTTTGGCGGTCATTTTGTTGAGCGTCGCACAAGTTCTTGGTTTATCCCAACATCAATTCCGGCGATTCTCTCGATCGCTCGGACAAAGCTGCGAGGAACATTTCTTGTCCTACATCCCACGCGACGTCGAGTACAGCAACCAAAGGCTCCGGGACCGCCGCGGGCCAGCGATTGCGGAGCTTAACGGCATCTTTCTCAGTCACTACAACGTAATCAACTTCTTTGCCCATCTGTACTATTCGGCCAATCTCTCGATCTGAGAATCTGTGGTGATCGGCTCTCCACAGGGGTGCCACGGACATCCCTAACATTTCTAGCTGGGCGTGAAAGAGATCCGGGTGGGCGATACCGGCCACAGCCAAGACGCGGCAGCCCCGGAGTTCTGCACCTTCCACTCGCACCCGTGCGCGCAGTCCGTGAAAGCAGCGTACGCTTAGGTGGACCACAGCAAAAGGGATCTGGGCGGAAGCTCCAAGGCGCTGTGCCAAGGCCGCTGCCTGATCCAGTTCCGCTGTCTTGCGAGTCACGACGAGGATGTCAGCCCTCGCAAGCGTCCTCAGATCTTCTCGCCACGGTCCGGCGGGAAGCGGAAGTCGCCGTCGATTCATTGACTCGGCGCCAATTAACACAACGTTCAAGTTCGGCTTGATCTCCAGGCGCTGAAACGCGTCATCGAGGATGGCCACGTCGCAGCTCAGATTTCTCGCCCGCTGAACTCCGCGGCGACGGTTTGGATCCTCGACGACGACGATCCCCGGCCCTGCCAACTTCCGATGGAGGGCTGCTTCGTCGTTCCCGTGTCCGCGCAGTACGATAGCCGGTCGATGTCCTCGAGCCTGAAGAGTGCGGGCCATCCAGTTCGAAATCGGTGTCTTACCTGTTCCGCCAACGCTCAAGTTTCCCACTGAAATAGCAGGCAGAGCTAGGCGATGAACAGGAAGGAAGCCCCGTCGATAGGCAGTGGCATGCAGCGACACGGCGGTTCGGAACATCAAGGAGGCTGGATAGGATGCCAGACGTGCCGCCCTGGAAGCTGCCGAACCACCATACCAAAGCCACCGCTGAGCTAGCATGTCGCCCGCCGGTTGGCACACTCGAGTCCCCACTGAAGTTGGCGGACTCCCTGCTGGAGTCCTTTCCTCCCATGCGGGATTGCGATCGGATCTCCATAGACTATGCGAACGCGGGCGAATGGTCTCGGAACCACAAAACCGTCCCAGGAACGTAGCCGCCAGCATTTCGATACGAACGCACCTATAGGGACGAGGCACGCCCCGCTTTTTTGGGCTGCGAAGACGGCACCCGGTTTGGCTACTCGAGCCGGTCCCCTGGGGCCATCGGGAGTAATCCCTACTTCGCCGCCATCCCTTAACGTTCTGAGCATTCCCAGCGCTCCCCGCACACCCAGCCGCGTGCTCGACCCTCGAATGGAGCGGTATCCCCACTGCTGGGCTGCCGCAACCAGATATCCTCCATCTCGGTGTGAACTCACGAGTAGTGAAGTGTCCTTAGAGCCGTGATTCAAGAGCACCGGAAGAAGAGTCGCGTGCCAAGTGGCAAGAATTACCGAAGAGTTCTCACGTCGCAGACGGGTGTATTCATGCACACCGACAACCTCGACCCTCCACGTCCGCGCCAGGAGTCTGAGAACGGAGCGCATCACGAGATAGGCTGCGCTCCTCATGCAACGAGTTTGGCTGCGAGGCCGGCCACTCGTTTGCCGGCCCCGGGGTGCCCCAGAGACCTACGTACCTGTATGAATGCTTCTCTCTGTCGCTGCGCGGCGACGCTACTTGCATCAAGCAATGGTGCGGCCGCGTCTGCAAGCTTTTCGCTCGTTACCTGTCCCTGGATGAACTCCGGAACCACTCTAGCGTCGGCGATGAGGTTGACCAGGGCTATGTGGCGTACTTTGACTAACCGGCGCGCAACAAAGAAGCTGATCGGGTGCATACGATACGCAACGACCATGGGCGTGTCGGACAGCGCGCATTCGAGAACGGTAGTTCCCGACTTGCAAATGGCTGCATCGGCCGCCGCAAGTATAATCTGCGCCGAATGGTCACAATAGATAAAGCCCTGATCCGCGTTGCTGTCATGGCGTGGCGACGCAACTATGACGTGCAAGTCGGGTATTCGCGATCGCAAAGTATGAGCAGCGCGTTCAAATGTTTTCCACATGCGGGCGATTTCGGCTTCCCGACTGCCGGGGAAGAGACTCAATACCGGTACGCCATCCGGTATCCCAAATTTCGCTCGCGCGTCCTTCCGGCTAGGGGCCGGTGGCCGGTCCAGAAGCGGGTGGCCGACAAACTGCGCTGTCAAGCCCAGCGATCTGAAATATTCGCGCTCGAACGGGAGCACGACGGCTAAAGCCGATACATCTCTCTTGATCCGTTTTGCTCGCCCCGCATTCCAAGCCCACAGCTGCGGCGCGACATAATACAGCACGGGGGTCCGCATTTTGCTTGCTACGCTGGCAACTCTAAGATTGAACCCAGGATAATCGATGAGGATTACAAGATCATACGTTCGTTTCTTCAGCCGCCGCGACAAGTCGTGAAACAACTTGAGATGAGCTGGGACCCGCGCCGCGGTTTCAGCAAGTCCCATTACAGTTAGAGATTCGATGCGCGCGATCACGGATACGTCCTCCCGGGCAAGCATACTGCCTCCCACGACGTCTACGTGAAGCCCGGGAATCAATGAGTGCAGCTGGCGTACCACGTCCGCCCCATAAATGTCTGCGGACCTCTCGCCAGTGACAAGAAGGATTTGGTTCACAGGCGGTGCGTATGTCCGTCCCATCATCGTGTGACGCCACGTGCAGAATGGGACAGGAACTCCAACAAGCTGCTGACTTCCGGTACGTCGCCGTCGCACTCTTCCAGTTGGGAGATCGCGACGGGAAACGGAACGTCGGAGTTGAAGAGAATTCTGTAGGCGTGCTTCAGCGCAAGTCGCGATTCCGCGCTCACTCCCAATCGGCGAAGGCCCACCGTATTGGTTCCATAGAGCTTTAGTGGACTTCCCGCGGCCTTCACGTACGGCGCGACGTCTCGGGCGACGTGTGATCCTCCACCGATAAACGCCTGTGTTCCAACTCGTACGAACTGATGAATTGAAGTTGAGCCTCCTATCGTGGCACCGTTGCCGATACCTACGTGGCCGCCGACCTGGACCCCGTTTGACAGGACAACATCATCACCGATCCGGCAGTCGTGCGCGACGTGAACGTACGACATGAGTAGGCATCGGGCGCCAATGGAAGTTCGCTTTGAGGCCGACGTCCCCCTGTTGATCGTAACATACTCACGGATACGAGTAGCCTTACCTATCTCCACCCAAGTGGTCTCACCCGCAAACTTCATGTCCTGCGGGTCACTTCCAATGACTGCTCCGGAACCTAGATAACATCCGGAGTCAATGTTGGTGTTGCATTCTATGGTAACTCGCGATGCAATCTCGGTGTCGTCACCGATCCGTACATTCGGACCTATGATTGCGAACGCGCCGACACGAACGTGTCTTCCCAGCTCGGCACTTTCGTCCACGAGAGCGGTTGGGTGAACGGTAGTCATCTGTCCATTATGCGGGCCATCATCTCGGCCTCTGCCACAACGCGTCCATCCACCTTTGCCTCACCGCGCATTCGGCAGGTCTTTCCGCGAAACTGTATCATCTCGACTTCGAGTCGAAGCTGATCGCCGGGAGTTACCGGCTGACGAAACTTCACCTTGTCCAACGACATGAAGTAAACAACCTTACTGTCGGGGTCTTCGACATGATCCATTAGCAGCATCCCACCGGTCTGCGCCATGGCCTCGACCACGAGGACCCCAGGCATCACGGGGTGTCCCGGGAAGTGACCCTGAAAGTACGGTTCATTGATCGTAACGTTCTTGATGCCGACAATACGTTTCCCGGCTTCAATCTCGACTATTTTGTCAACTAGCAGCATCGGGTAACGATGAGGGAGAACCTTCATAATTCCCTGCACGTCTATGATCTTGGATTCCATATCTCAGAATTCCTTGAGTGATCGAACGAGCGCAATGTTCCCCGTATGACTGGGGCGGTAGGCCTCTACGCTACAGCGAATACGCCGGGCGAGCAGGCAGAGGTCTCCCAGTAAGTCCAGCATCTTGTGACGCACGAATTCGTCTGGCCATCTCAGTTCGGTACCGTCAACGCCGTCGTCGGTCAGCACAACGACGTTGTCGAGAGCGGCTCCCTGGATAAGACCTTTGTCCAGAAGCTCTTGTCCTTCCGCGAGAAATCCGAACGTTCGGGCGTCGGCAATCTCACGCTCGAATGTTTCCTGCGAGAGAGAAAACGCAGCGGATTGTTTCCCGATGGCATCATGATCCCAATCAATGGTAACGGATACTTTGGGGTGCGCCGAGGGGCATACCTTGTAAGAGGATGACCCGGTCTCGACCGTGAAGGAAGCCGACAGTTCGAGTTCATCCGCTTCACCATCGACCTCGATGACGGTGGACTCCTGCAACGCAGCGAAATAGCTCCTGGCGCTCCCGTCCATTATAGGGAGTTCAGGTCCGTCGAGTTCAATCACAAGATCGTCGATGTTCAATGAAGCAACTGAGGCTAGCAGATGTTCCGTTGTGGCAACCGTAGCGTCTCCATCGGCCAAGCAGGTGTGGCGGCTAGTGTCTGTTACGAAATCCACCGTGGCAGGTATCTCCGGCCGGCCCGGCAAATCCGTTCTTCTAAACTTAATGCCGGAGCCAGGGGCGCCGGGAAGAAAGCGCACCGCACATTGCTCCCCGGTGTGGAGACCGATGCCGCTGAGTGCGGCGCTGCCGGCAATGGACCTCCTACGTATTGTCACGGGACTTGACGAGATCCTCAATCTCATCCACTAACGGCGCAATTCGCGCGAGAGCGGCGGCTTGTCGCAGGACGTTGCGGTGGCTCCGGGCCGGATACCCGGACACAGTAGCGTCGGGAGGGATATCTCCGATAACGCCACTCTGCGCGGCGACTCTTGCTCTCGAACCTACGCGCACATGACCGGCCAGTCCCGCCTGGCCCGCGAGGATCGCTTTCTCACCCACTTCAGTACTACCCGCTACTCCCACCTGCGCTAGGATAATGCAGGCGGCGCCTATGCGCACGTTGTGGGCGATATGTACGAGATTGTCGATCTTTGTACCCGCTCCGACCACGGTATCGCTCAGCGTTCCCCGGTCGATGGTGGTGTTCGCGCCGATCTCCACATCGCTCTCGATGAGGCACCGGCCGAGCTGCGGGATTCGTAAGTGCGCGGTTTCCTCAGCCGTGAATCCGAAACCCGGAGTTCCGATGCGCGCGCCGCTCTTCACGCGAATACGATCTCCCAACACCGCCTTCCCGCAAATGGTCACGTCGTCGTCGAGGATACAGTTGTTGCCAATAATGGCGCCTTGAAGAATATGAGCGCCGGCCCCGATGACACAGTCGCTGCCGATCGTAACATCACCCTCTATAACGCTGTGGTGGCCGATGGCAATCCTGCCCTCCCAGCTCACGCCCCTCCCCAGTGCAACGCTAGGAGACACTCCCCACACAGGCGGTGGGCTTGGGTACATCGTTTCCAGGAGACAGCGCAGCGCGCCGTGCGGATCTTCCACCAGAATACGACTTGCCGGGCCTGGGGGAAGATCGGTTAATTTTGCGTCTACCAGAACCGAGCCGGCCTCTGTCTTTCCAAAGGCTGCGAGATACCGGCGGGACGCGAGAAAGGAGATGTCGCCGCGGCGGGCAGATTCGAGATCCGCCACCCCGGCGACTCTAATGCTCGCTGATCCAACTAACTTCCCGCCGACCAGCTCCGCTACTTGACCCGTAGTTAGTACGACGGGTGGCATCAAAGGACCAGCCTTACTGCTGGGCCTGTAACCTTTGGATCACAGTGCCTGTGAGGTCAAGAGAGCGGTCGGCGGCGACGACGCCGGAACCTTGAGCCGAGACGTCCCATATCATGGCGAGGTTTCTCTCGGCTCGCAGTCCCTCGATGACGCTCGACACCCGTTCTTCAATCGGACCGACCAGTTCGCGTTCGCGCCGCGAAGCCTCGACCTGGAGCTGCTGCGCGCGTGTCCCGTTGCTTTGCTGGAGTTGACGCAGCTGCTCTTCCCTTTGTTGACGCACTGACGGACTTAGTACGACCGACGACCTGTCGAAGTCAGCGATAGCCGAATCGAGCTCCGACTGCAACAGTTGAATCCGTCGTTGGTATCCCTGCATTTCGACGGCAAAAGTAGATTCGGCTTCCACGTAACCCGGGGTCTGCTGCATGATGATGGAGACGTTCACCCACGCCACACCTGCGACGTTCTGCGTTGCCGGCGTTTCCCCGCCCTGAGTGAACGCTAGTCCGGTTACTAAGAGCAACGGCGCTGCCACCGCAATTCGTGCGACATTATTTTTCAGTTCCATAGCTCTGTACTCGCTTTAGAAGATATTTCCAAGTCTGAAGTGAAATTTCCAGCCAGGCGCGTGATTGCCGTCGAGGTCCAGGCGATCAAACGCATAGGCGTAATCAATACCTATCGGTCCCAAGGGCGACAACACGTTCAATCCGAGTCCGGAACCTCGGAACAGGTGCGTGGGGTTGAATCGTGCAGGCGTGGACCAAACGTTGCCGGCGTCAAGGAAGGTACTGAAGTAGAACGCTTGACTAAAGCGGAGACCGATCTCTCCAGTCATAGCAAAGTATGATTGCCCGAACGAGTCAACGTTATTCGCCTGGAAGCCGCGTGCTGCGGCGTCGAAACCCTGCGGTGTGATCGAAAACTCGTCGTAGCCGCGCAACGGTATGCCGAACTGCGTGCCTCCCATCGAAAACAGTTGCCGGAAGTGCGGACCCGGGTCACCCCACACAAAACCCGTCTTCGCAGTGAACCCAAGCACGAACTTGAGCGGATTTGCTGTAGGGTCAGACCCGCCTAACCGTGCCAACGGAGCGTACCATCTGCCCTCGAAGGTTGCGCGCCGGAAATTTCCTGAACCACCCACCGGCCCGCCCGCTTGCGCAATGTCGAAGCGGTGCATAGCGCCGCCCGTTGCGAAGGGTAGATCGATGCGGGTGTCGCGGAGAACGCTGAATCCTAGGCTGGACAAGATGCAGTTATTGCACGTGAACACTGTGGAGATTGCGCTCTCGTCATCGAAATCGCTTTGTTCGAGCGTGTAATTGAGGAAGACGCGAGTGAAATTCGATCCAAACAGAGGGAATCCGATCTGCATCCGGCCGCCACGAGTCCGGATTCGTCCCAAATCACCGACAGTAAAGCGCAACCTTGTGTTATGGAGGGAAAACGAACCAGAAACTAGGCTTCCGCGAATGGCTGGATCCGTATACGAGATGTTGAAGTCGCTTACGTTAGTCCCGAATTGCCATTGAAAGGAGATAGTCTTTCCCCTTCCGAACAGATTCGGTTGTTCAACACCGAGGAAGCCACCGAGACCCGTACCCTGCCCTACAGATGCTCCGAAATTGAAGTTTCCGGTATTTCGTTCTTCTACTTCAAACGTAACGTCTACCAGATCGCCCTGTTCGGTCGCCGGCGTCATCTGAGGCATGGGAAGAGGCTGGTTGAAGAAGTTGAGGTTTGAGATCCTTTGGTAGGACTGTATCAGTGCTTCTTCACGGTAGACATCTCCGGGAACCATCAGGATGGCCCGTCGGATCACGTCTTCATGAGTAACGTTGTTTCCGACGATATTGATGCGATTGACTACCGAGGGCGTGCCCTCGAAGATCTGCCAACGCAGATCCACCAAATTGGTTCCGTCCTCCGTCCTGCGCCTGGTGGTCATGGGAAGCACCTGAGCTCTCAGGTACCCAGTATTACGATAAAGTGCTGCTACTTCGGAGGTGGCTTCCTGCCATTTCGCCTGATCGTAGACGGGTTGTCCAGACTGGGTACCTCCCAAGCCGAGGAAGCCGGTGGCCTGTGTCCGGAAGGGGTAGTAGCGTTCAATCTGATCAACTGAGTATTGGCGGTTGCCCACAACTTCGAACGTGCCGACGTGGTACTGCTCGCCCTCGCTGACCCATACTATAAGCGTGCCTTTACCTGTGGACTCGTTGATAATAAGCGTGTCGGCGATCGCCTGGAAATCTACGAATCCGTGGCTAGCGTAGAATGCCGGTAAACGTTCACGCAGATCGATTTCCAATTTGTCGTCGTCGTATTCGCCTTTCTTGAACCAGAGGAACCCTTCCACACCTGTTGCCAATGTTCCCGAAATTTCGGAGTCAGAAAAATGGTCGTTCCCCTCAATGATAATTTCGCTGATAGCCACCCGGCTGCCCTCGTCGACTTCGAACAGAATCCGCACCGTTCCATCGTTCTGTGGTTGTCTCACCACATTGACGCCGGACTGGTAGTAGCCTTCATTGCGGTAGAGCGAATCAATTCTGGCCTTCGAATGATTCGCGGCGGCGGCATCGTAAGCGCTGCCCGATGAGAGAGTCACCCGGCCGCGTACCGAGCGCATTGAGAGCCTCTCGACCCCCTCAACGCTCCAACCGGAAACGATCGGTCTTTCCACCAGCTCGATTCGCAACACTTCACGGTCGCCGATCGTAGCTTGGCTTATGGAGATATCGTCAAACTCTCCGAGAGCATACAGTCGCGTTATCGCTCTCTGTAGATCTCGAAAGCCGATGGACTGACCGATTGGGATCCCCGCCTGAAGGACCACACGGCTTGATTCGATACGTTGATTCCCAACAACTTCTATACTGTCGAGGATAGGGAGATCTACCTGCGATCGCGCCGTAGAGGCTCCAGCGGTAAGCAAGATCGCGGCGGTCAACACGGGCACGGCGATGCGTCCGAGTGCTTTCACGCTGGTTTCGTTACTCGGTCTTGGTCCCGACTGCAGACACAAACTGCAATCCTTCTCCGTCGGGGTCGGTATCCACTTGAATCTCATCGCCGGGACCGAACTCGCCTTGGAGAATCTTCTCTGAAAGTGGATCTTCCACCCAGCGCTGGATTGCTCGACGGAGGGGTCTCGCCCCGTAACTTTCATCGTAACCATGTTCCACCAGGAAAGCGGTTGCCGCATCCGTGCGCACCAACGTCAGACCTTCGTCGGCAATCCTAACTTGGAGCTGCTCAAATAGTATACCAACGATCTCAGTAATGTGTTCACGTGTAAGTGGGTGGAATACGATCACCTCATCTAGCCGGTTAAGGAATTCCGGGTTGAATACCTTTTCGATTTCGTCTTTCACTTTTTCGGACATCCTCTCGAACGACATTTCATGGCCGGACTCGGAGAAACCGAGCTGTTTGTTCTTTGTAATATCTCGCGCTCCGACATTGGATGTCATTATGACGACCGTGTTCTTAAAGTCGATGAGCCGCCCGTAATTGTCTGTCAAATGACCCTCGTCTAATACCTGCAGGAGAATATTGAACACGTCGGGATGTGCCTTTTCAATTTCGTCTAACAGGACAACGGAGTATGGTTTTCTTCGCACCGATTTGGTCAGCGATCCCGAGTCTTCGTACCCGACATATCCCGGGGGTGCGCCGATGAGCCGGCTCACGCTGAACTTCTCCATATACTCGGACATATCGACCCTGACCAGCGCCTTTTCGTCGGCAAAGAGAAAACGGGCAAGGGCTCTCGCCAGTTCCGTCTTTCCAACTCCGGTGGGGCCACAGAACACGAAGCTGCCGATGGGGCGTTTCGGATCTTTGAGGCCGGCACGCGATCTCCTGATGGCCCGTGCTATCGCCTCAATGGCCTGATCTTGGCCTACCACGGTTTTGTGGATTTCGTCTTCCATCCGAAGCAGTCGCTGGGTCTCCGCTTCCTGCAAGCGTGTGACGGGAATCCCGGTCCATCGTGATACGATGAAGGCAACTTCTTCTTCTTCGATGGTGGGACGGTGAATTTGTCTTTCTTT
>JACZUR010000060.1 GCA_022573095.1 Gemmatimonadota bacterium
CTTGGTCCCCTCGTTACCGACATAGCGCCGGGTTACGATCACATCACAAGCGCGATAGGTGCAGCGATGATCGGGTGGTACGGAGCCGATATGCTCTGCTACGTTACCCCGAAGGAACACCTGGGACTGCCAAACGCCGACGACGTACGGGAGGGCATAATCGCCTATAAGATCGCCGCCCACGCCGCTGATATCGCGCGCGGCCGGCCGGGAGTTGACGAACGGGACCGTGCGCTCTCCACTGCGCGCTATGAATTCGACTGGAACAAGCAGTTTGATCTCTCGCTCGATCCGGAAAAAGCTCGAGAGTTACACGACGAGGCATTGCCCGCTGAGTACTTCAAATCGGCGGAGTTCTGCTCAATGTGTGGCCCGAAGTTCTGCTCGATGCACATAAACCGAGCGATCGAGGACAAATTGGCCGCGCTGGCTGGCATAGATTTGAGCCAGGCGTAAGGGCCGAAGACGGTCGGTGGATCAGCCGGTCAACGGGAGCTGTAGGCAGTAGGCGGTAAGCAGTAAGCCTGGCACGGTCAGGCAGTCGGTGGGTCAGGGGGTCAGCGACTACGATTCCCGATTCCCGGCTCCCCGCTCCCGGCTCCCTCGCAAACAACCGTCCTTCACCGTCCTAGTCCCTCCTCCACCGTCTCTTACCGTCCTCTCAAACCCTAAAACGACATCATGATATCACCGTCGAGACATTTCTCCACAAAAGCGGTGTCGTTTTCTGCTGCGTAAACCCCGACATTACAATCAGTTACAGACTTCTCCACAGAAATAGTGGTAGTTCTCCACGTGGTTCCGCCGTCGAGTCATCGGCAGGGAGGCTATGATCCTTTAGATTTGATTGCATGAGTCAGAGGAAGGCGAAGACCAGGCATCCACTGAAGCTCACCATGGTAGAGGATGACAGGACGTTTGAGGCCTCGGTATCCCGCATGTCAGGAGCGCACCGGCTTGCGTTCGACACCGAGGCGGCTTCGTTTCACCGCTATTTTGACAGAGTCTTCCTGATCCAAATTAGTTCCGATTCGGAGAGCTGGGTTATCGACCCCTTACGGCTTTCAGATCTGACCCCAGTAGGTGGGATCCTGGCCGACTCGAACGTCGAAATTGTCTTCCATGACGCGGATTTCGACCTCCGGAACCTGGACCGGGACTACGGCTTTCGGGTCCGGAATATGTTCGACACCCGAATCGCCGCTCAGTTAGCGGGCGAACCCAACGTAGGATTGGGATCGTTGCTCGAGAAGTTCTTCGGCGTAAAACTGGACAAGAAGTTTCAGCGGGCCGATTGGTCAATGAGACCGCTCTCTAGATCGATGGTCTCATACGCGGTCTCGGATACCGAATATTTACTCAGACTTCGTGACCGTCTGGCGGAATTGCTTGAAAAGGCTGGCCGTCTTTCGTGGGCAGCGGGGGAGTTCAAGAGACTCGAGGCTGTTGAATGGGAGCCGCCGAACACCGACGCGCCGGCTTTCCTGAGGATAAAGGGGGCGAAGACTCTGGAGAGGGAGTCTCTTGGCATTCTGAAGGCACTGTACGACTGGCGTGACTGCGTGGCGCGATCACGGGACAGACCTCCATTTCGCATAATGGGGGATCAGATGTTACTTGCGGTTGCCAAAAGGGCACCCAAAAACGCCGCCCACTTGCGCGAGGCAGACATCCCTAAAAAGATCGCTTCCCGCTATGGTAAGGAACTCATCAGCGCTGTGAAGGTCGGACTCGAGAACGGGTCTACGGTCTGGCCTGCGGTTGCACGCGCCCCCAAGCCCAAGAATACTGCTGCATTCGACCGGCGTGTGTCTCGTCTGAAAGCGCTGAGAGATGAGCGCGCGAGGAAACTAGAGTTACCGGCTGGCGTGTTGTGCCCCAACGGCACGCTTCAGGCTATAGCCCGGTCCGCTCCATCCGATATCTCAGGGCTCAAGCAGGTCAGCGAGTTACGAACTTGGCAGAGAAAGGCAATCGGAGACAAAGAGCTTCTTAGCGCAGTGCGGGGAAGTTCTTAGAATCCGAGAAATTCTCTCACCCTGGGATCGATTCGTTCCGGCGTCCAATACGGTTCCCATACGATCTCGACATCAACGCTCTTGATCCCATCCAGAGCTGAAATCGATCGCTCGACATCGCCGACTATCTCCGGCCCAGCGGGACACCCCGGAGAGGTCAACGTCATCTTCACCGCTACATCGCCGTCTTTATTCTCCACGTCGTAGACCAGACCCAAGTCAATTATGTTGAGGTCGAGTTCAGGGTCTTTGACGGACCTGAGAACTGTTTTTATCTCTTCTTCAGATATTTTTTCCATGGCGCTCTCTCCGACTCAAGGGGCTTTACGGTGTATGCCGCAGCTGCCTTCGCAGTCGGCCCTCAATCGAGTATCTGCAACAACGCTATATAACCTCTCGCTAAGCCACATGATACCAGGAATTCCCATCACAGCGCTCAGAACCCGCCCGCCTCGTAGGTGACGTATCGCCTCTCTGACCGCGCCGGCCCCAACATGAACGTTTCCATTTGAAACAACGTGCATCGCAGTCTCGAGTTCTGCGACGCTCTTTTCCGTCAAGCGCCGGGCATCCGGGTCCTGAAGTGGAAGGAATCTGAGGATTTCATCGCGATCCCATCTCTTTAGACGTTGCACCCAACCGACACAGAACGGACAGGCTCCGTCGTAGATAACTACTGGACTTCGTTTCGATACCACGATAGCAAGCTTCGCTAACACCGAACGGCGGGAGAGTTTTGCAGTGTCACGACGCAGTTGGCGTCGACCCACTCCGCCGAAGCATCAGCAATTTGAGCGCGGACCTCTCTGAGGAGTGATATCGAATTCCGCACTCGGGGGCCGAAGACACGGTTTGTAAGCACGATCGCAAATAGATCTCGATTTGGATCAATCCAGATAGATGTTCCCGTAAACCCTCCGTGTCCGAACGATTCTGCAGAAAACAGAGAACCCGCGCTGCCTCGCGTAGTGGAGTCTTGCATCTCCCACCCCAGTGCGCGGTTGCCTTGCTGGCGGCGGGTGAAGGTTTCAATCAGCCGCTCGCTGAAGATCTCCTGTCCGGAGGACGTTCCACCGTTTAGTAGAAACCGGGCGACTTTCGCCAAGTCCGAACCCGTGCTGTAGAGACCGGCGTGCCCGGAAACGCCCCCGAGGGTAACGGCATTCTGATCGTGGAGTTCTCCGCTGATCACATGTCCCCTCCACAGCCCTACGGGCATGACGCGGCTTCGTGCGGACCTCGGAACGCCGAATCCGGTCTGAGTCATTCCCGACACATCGAATAGCTCGCTTTGCGCAAAGACGTCGAGAGAGGTTCCAGTAACTGCTTCGACAACCCAACCCAATAGCATCGCGTTCAGGTCCGAATAAACAACTCGCGATCCTGGATTCCATCTCAACGGTTCGGCGAGAACAAGTTCTTTAGCCTCTTCCGGTGTATCGGCCAGCTCGTTTAGCGGAAGGAAGGCCCGGAGGCCCGAGGTGTGCGCGAGAAGGTGTCGAACGGTTATAGTTTCTTTACCATCACCCGTGAATTGCGGAAGAATGCCTTGAACCCGCGTGCTAAGCCGCAGTTGACCCGTCTCTATTAGTCGCATCACCGCCGGGGTGGTTGCAACAACTTTCGTCAGCGACGCCAGATCGAACAGCGTACTGTCCGGAGACGGAACCGCGGAGTTGTTCGACCAACTGAAATGCCCGAATCCCCTTGAGTACAGGACTTCCTGGGACGTTCCAATAACCACAACCGCTCCGGGGAAAACACCGGTCCGAATCGCCCTTCCCACTGCACTGTCCACCTGCGGCAATTGTATTTGTATCGCTGCCGACAGTAGCGCTATGAAAATCATCGCCAGACGCCAGGTATCGACCTATCGCACTCCGGACAACACCCGGCATCGTCTACCCCGAGCGTGGCAGGCTCGGTCATGCGGTCCAGTACTTCGCTTAGCGCTATGATGCTTAGCAACCCTCGAGCGTGGTGACCACCAGAAAGTTACCCGAAACGACGGTTTGTGAGTAGCGCTCGCAACGGCATGCCTGCCGCGGTGAGAGGGTTGCGAGGCTAGTTGATCGGCCCGGGAGGGATTGCATATAGGAGGCGCGCTGTCAGGCGGTCCCGCCTCGTTAGCTCGTGAATGGTCGTGGCTGGAAACATTACATCTCTGCCGTCATCAGAGTGGCCCAGTCCGAGCAAATGTCCAATCTCGTGAAGCGCGACGGTGTAAACCCCTTCTACCGGGTATTGGAATCCGTCCTCGGTATGCGTCGCCAATGTGAGAGTCGCCCGTTGAATGTACCAAAAGCCGCTCCATACGATGTCTGCCCGTCCTGCTCTGCCGTCGTTAAACGACGTGATCCAGTTCACCTGCACATCCGCGTTCTCGGGGTTCCTAACGAACCGGTACGAAATCGGAATAGTGGATGTCCCCACCGTTTTCCATCGATCGAAGGCCTCCCGTACCACCCGTAGGTGATCGCCCGTCAAGCCCCGCGCTCCGGAATCGGACAGATACACTTTCAACGGGTCGTTTACCCTCTCCGGCCAGTGTTTTAGGGTTGAATCCGAGTTCTGGACCATGGCCGGGAGGTACGAATTGTAGCCGAGCGCCCACTCCCACCGTGCGGCCCGAAGTTCCCCGATCGAATCTCCACGATTTCGCTCCGAATCACCGGTCGGCAAGCTAGGTGGGGCAGGATTGGCCCCTGGGACCCGGCCCCGAACTGTCACTACGGCAACCAGCGCAATCAGTCCCAGGGCGCCGAGCAACGGAATCCGCATCCCTCAATATGGGCCGGCTGTCCACAAAGAAGCCAGTAACCAACTGGCAAAGCGAAGCATGTTTTTCTATCATTCAACCCTTTGTAATTTCAGGCCTGGTGCGGGAGGGTTGAGTCGGTTGAAGGGATTGGCACGTTTCGTGGTCAAGTATCCGTACCTGGTGATCGGGGTATGGGTGGTGGCCTGGGTTCTGGCGGTGCCACGCGCCTCGCGGATTTCGGGCGTTCTACGGGTCGAGGGCCACTCTGGTACGCTCACTGAAGCCAAGCGCGCCGACAGCATCATTAACCAAACTTTTGACACGCCCGTCTCTGAGTTCTTCGTCATTACAGTATCCGGAGAGCAAACCGTCGATGACCCTCAGTTCGAGCGCATCCTCCGAACGATCTCGGTCGCGGCTGCGGATCAGAGTTACATAAGTCGCGTCGTTTCTTACCTGGACACTCCCGATGCGGGTCTCATCAGCACCGATCGTAAGGCCACCTTCATAATCGCGGTGCTCGACCCAGCGGACAGCGTGCAGCCGCTTGACCGCGTTCCTGAATTCAGGCAATTGGTTCACCGCGCGGTAGATCGTTTGTTCTTCGGTGTTGATTACGAGGTTCACGTCACGGGCGGACCTGCCCTCGGATACGATGCCAGAAAAGTAGCCGTTGAAGACTCGAGGCGGGGGGAGGAACAGGCGCTTCCGCTGGTCGCGATCGTGCTGATTTTGGCGTTCGGCGCTCTCGTTGCCGCAGTCATCCCATTGGTTATCGGCGTCGTGGCAATCACACTGTCCCTTGCGCTAGTTCATGTCGCGTCTGCGATACAGCCCATGTCAGTCTTTGTTCTCAACATAGTCACGATGGTGGGACTCGCGGTCGGAATAGACTACTCGCTGTTGATCGTCACACGGTTCCGCGAAGAGCTGAATCATGGATTTGGCAAGAAAGAAGCCGCTCAGCGAACGGTCCACACGGCCGGTAAAGCCGTGGTTACAAGCGGCCTTACTGTCGCAGTCGGGTTCGCTTCGCTCTTGATTACCTCGATCTCTGACACCCGCTCTGTTGGTGTGGGCGGAATGATCGTCGTTACGGTGGCCGTCCTGCTGACGACCACACTGCTTCCCGCAGTGCTAGCCCTGCTCGGGCGCTCTATAGACATGCCTAAAGCTCTGGCAAGTAAGCTGGTGTGGTACCACGCTCCGTCCCGGTGGGAAAGGTGGGCGAAGTGGTTGGCGCGCCATCCCTGGCGGGCGATCGTGATGGGCGGAGTACTGATAGGCACAATTACTTGGCCCGTGACTCAGATAAAAATCGGTTTGCCCCGGGAGGGTTGGTTTCCATCCGAAACCGAATCCGGGGACGGTGCCAGGGCGCTGGAACGCGTTGGCTCGCGCGGCTCGCTGCAGCCCCTGCGTGTCCTCTTGATAGCCCCGGAAGGACAGAAGATAGTAGGCTCCGGTTATCTGCGCGGACTCAAACGACTTTCCGACAGCATCAAGAACGATCCCAGAGTTTCCCAGGTCAGAGGACCCGTCGACCTCCAAACACGGTTTTCTCTCTTCCGTCTGAGCATGCTCTACAGTGACCTGGATGCGGCTCGAAACAGATATCCTGAGTTTTTCGAGTCCTATATCTCCCCGGATGGGAAAACCACGATCATGGACGTCATCCTATCCGATACCACTTCCATGACCGGATCGATGGATGCCGCCCGGCGAATCCGAAGGATTGCCGGCAATGGGATACGGGGACTGGACTCGGTAGAAATATCCGTCACGGGGTTTGCAGCTTCTGCGGTCGACTTACAGAAACAGTTACTCGCTGAGTTTCCACTAGTAATCGTCCTAGTCTTAACAGTTACCGCCGTAATGATGTTCATCGCGTTTCAGTCGGTTCTCGTACCCCTTAAGGCGGTTGTGATGAACTCGCTATCGGTGGGAGGTGCGTTCGGACTTACGGTCCTTGTATTTCAGCAGGGTGTAGGGGTTAGCCTCTTTGGCCTCAACGGTCCTATCGAAGCAATGTACGTCGTGATTCCAATCCTCATCTTTCCAGTTGTGTTTGGACTTAGCATGGACTACGAGATATTCCTGCTTTCTCGCATCAAGGAAGCCTACGAGCGCACAAGAGACAACGATCAGGCCACGATGGAAGGCTTGAGTTCGACCGCTTCGGTCATAACAAGCGCGGCCACGATCATGATCATCGTATTCGGAGCCATTAGCTTTTCCCGCGTGTTAGGGGTCCAACTACTTGGTTTCGGATTGGCAGTGGCAGTATTCCTCGACGCAACCATAATCCGCATGGTGCTGGTTCCCGCCATCATGCACATCGCCGGAGACTGGAACTGGTGGCCCGGCCTCAGGGCGGGTCGACCGTAGCCGTCTTGGGCGCGGCACGGCGAATCGCAAGCTCGAGGCGTGGCCCCAAGAGATCCCAGTGCCACGCATCCACTCTGACTCCGCCGTCTGGATCCTTCAAAGGCTTGAACTGCAGCCATTCGGCCGACATCCCCAATTCCGCACCTGCGAGTAGCAACCCCTGCTGGTCGGATGATATCAGATGAGCCATCGGCTGTCCGTCAAGCCTGAAGCGATGGAGCCAGAGTCCACCGGACAGAGCGTGCCTCATTCCGTCCCAGCGCGATTCGTATTCGCGCCAGGTGGAGGGCTTAGGTGCAGGAACTGCTGCCGTTAGTCGAAGCCGATCCTAGCGGGGCCGCGCCTTCCATGAACAGATAACATTTTACGGCGGTGCCCGTGTGGGTAGTTGTTGCCGACCAACCCGCGTTAGTTGCCTCCGCTATCGTTATGTCGATCCCAGCGCTTGCGATGAAGGCATTCCCGAGAGCATCAAGGTCACTGGCATATGTGCCGTTGTCGTAAAAGTAAGACTCCTCGGCGATCGCGAGATTATGCAAATCGCTCTTCATCGAGGAGACAAACGCGTTTCCCCTCGCATCGGAGAAGCGACCGGTAACTACCGTCGCCAGCAGGCCGATTATCACGATCACGACAATAAGCTCGATGAGCGTAAAGCCACGTTCGAAACGGCAACGAGTACTCACCATGCTCCTAAAAATGCGGCACAGCGATGTTTTCCGCAACCCCGATGTGGGCCGTTACTTCTTGGCACTCAACCAGTTAGCTCCTACTCCCACATCGGCAACTAGGGGAACCTTGAGCTCGATCGCACCCTCCATCTCTCTCTTCACCATCCTTGATATGGGCTCTATTTCGGCCTCCGGAACATCCAGAACGAGTTCGTCGTGTACCTGAAGGAGCAACCGAGCCTGAGATCGGGCCGCTTTCAGCGAGGCAGCCAGATTCACCATCGCGACCTTGATGAGGTCTGCGGCTGATCCCTGGATTGGGGAGTTCATCGCCGTTCGTTCTCCAAAAGCCCGAATATTGTAGTTCGAGTTCTTGAGTTCTGGTATGTATCTGCGTCGCGAAAAGATGGTCTCGACAAAGCCATCCTTCTTAGCGCGCTCAACCAGCGAGTCGAGAAAAGTTCGCACGCCCGAAAACTTTTCGAAGTATCTCGCGATGAAGTCCTTCGCATCTTCGCGCGAGATATCCAATTGACGGCTCAGCGCAAACGCTCCCTGGCCGTAGATCGTGGCAAAGTTGATCGTCTTTGCGCGCTCCCTCATCTCGGGGGTGACATCCTTGACTTCGACATCAAAGATGACCGACGCTGTCTCTCGGTGTACGTCGCCTCCACGATTGAATGCACCTATTAGAAGCTCGTCATCGGAAAGATGAGCTAGCAGTCTCAATTCGACCTGCGAGTAATCCGCGACCACCAGATCGTTTCCGTCCGAAGGCAAGAAGCACTCGCGAATCTTTTCGCCTCTGGGAGTTCTCACAGGAATGTTCTGCAAGTTCGGATCGGACGACGACAGCCTGCCGGTAGCAGCACCGACCTGATTGAAAGTCGTATGTATCCGATCCGTCCGGGAATTGATGCAACCCGGAAGAGCATCGGCATAGGTGGATTTCAACTTGGAGAGCTCGCGATACTCCAGCAGGAGGTTGGGAAGCTCAAAACCCATCTCGGCCAATTGGTCCAACACGTCCGCATCGGTGGATGCGCCTGTCTTCGTTTTCTTGATTACCGGTAGCTGGAGCTTCTCGAAGAGAACGTGCCGCAGTTGGGACGTGCTGTTGATATTGAACTCAGTGCCGGCGGCCTCATAGATTTCCTTTTCGAGCCGCTCGAGTTCGGCTCCAAAAGACGATGAGAGATGTTCCAGCGCGGGCAGATCGACCGAGATCCCCGCCCACTCCATATCTGCAAGGACCTCGAGAAGGGGGGTTTCTACCTCCATCAGCAACTGTTCGCAGGCCTGGGAACGCACTCGCTCTTGCAGTTGCGAATGAAGTTGGGCAACCGCCTCGCTTCTTGCGCAAGAAAACCGAGCTGCTTCTTCTACGGGAACGTCCGAGAAAGAGACCTCTCGCTTACCTTTCCCCAGCAGATCCTCCTGACTTCGCAGCTGCTTGCCGAGGTACTCCGTCGCAAGAACCTCGACCGCTTGGGATCTGCGGCCTGGATCCAGCAGAAATCCCGCCAGCATGGAGTCAAACTCGATTCCCTTCAGTGCTATCCCAGCCTGACGGAGCGCCAAAAGGTCTCGTTTGAGGTCGTGCCCAATCTTCGGGGTCGATTCATCTTCGATCAGCTCTGCCAGATCCTTCATCTCGGGAGATGAGAGCGCCGGCAGGTTGTGATAGCTGTCCTGATCAATCAGTTCACCCTGGATGGCGTGAGCCAAGGGGAGGTACCAACTTCTTTCCTCGGAGCCAGAAAAGGAGATGCCGACCACCTCGCCCTCGCGAGGGTTTCTGCTCGAGGAGTGAACAGACATGGCAATGCGTTCCGACGACCGCAGCGTACGCACCATCGCCGGCAATTCATCGATGTCCCTCACCACGTTGCAGGGGTCTGGCGCCCGACTCAGTGTGCTCGATGGTTCGGGGATTTTTTGAACAAGCGAATGAAACTCAAGCTCGCCAAACAGTTCGTGGAGTTCCTGCCATAGCGGCTCTCTGGCACGCAGGTCGTCCAAATCAAGTTCTATCGGAACATCTCGCTTGATCGTTACAAGTTCCCGGCTGAGCCGCGCGTTATCCGCCTCCCCTATGAGACCCTCGCGGGCCCGCTTCCCCGCAACCTGATCGGCGCTGGCG
>JACZUR010000061.1 GCA_022573095.1 Gemmatimonadota bacterium
TAAAGCCCCTATCTGCACCGCTTAGCTAGCGAATACGGCTACAATGGGCGTTGGATTTACGAACAGCTTATTAGCCAATCCGCTCGCGTGATGCCGATCCCCGTCGAGTTGACGAAATCAACGTTGTCCAGGTTCAAGAGGAACTTGCTCTGCCCTGTCTTGAGCACCTCGGATACAATCTCTAGGGTCGCTGGTCCGATGCCCTTGAGTTCGCCGAGTGTTCCCGATTCAGCCGCCTCCCGGAGATCAACTGGGTAGCTCGCGACCGCCTGCGCCGCGGCCTGAAAGGCCCTTGCGCGGAAGGGGTTTTCCCCTTGGAGTTCCAAGAGTGAAGCAATTTGCTCGAGAATCCGTGCGACGTCCTTCTTGTCCATGTTATGGCAAGCTATCTCGTTCGATATCTGTGCGCGAGACCGAAGGGAGGAAGTCGTTCAGCACGGCGCGGAAGCGCTCGGTCTCCTCTACATAGGGAACATGGCCTGACTCCTCGAAGATCTCTAGCTCGGCCTGTAGCAGAGCTGCCGTCTTCTCAGACGACTCGAGAGGTATCGCATCGTGCCGTCCGTGAATAATGAGGGACGGTATCTGGAGTTTGCTGAGTTGCAGGGTCAGATCGTAATCGCCTAGGCTCGCCCAAACTGAGTCCTGGACTCTGCCCGTGATTCGAAACGGCGTCAGGTCGCTGGCAGCGGAGAGCCGGAAAAAGTAGCCGGCAACCGCGAGCTCGAATGACCGGTGCCGGTAAGCTTCCGGGTCGCGCTCTTTGAGACGGGATTCCCGGAGTTTACGACGCTCTTCGAGGATTTCGGGGCTCTTCATTCTTTCGCCAAGGCGGGTCTCGAATCGACTTCGCAACTCCTTCGTTATCGGTGCGGGCGATACCAGCGCCATACGCTCTACCCGGTCGGAGTGCGCCGTAGCGAAGAGAAGTGCCAGCAGGCCACCCCACGAGTAGCCGAGCAGCGTAGCGGATTTCAGTTTCCAGATGTCGAGTAGCGCCACTAGATCGTCGACGTGGTCGGTCCATGTGACCCGGTGCTCCCGTGGCACCTTGGAACGACCTCCACCGCGCTGGTCGTAGAAGCGCATAGTGCGACCGTCTGCCAACTGGTCGAAGTAGGGGAGCAGATAGTCGTGGTGTGCCCCTGGCCCCCCGTGAAGCGCGACGACATCAGGGCCCTGGCCGACGCTTCTTGTGTAGATTTTACAGTTACCGACCGACTCAAACGACTCGACCACTTTCATGCCGCCGCTAGATTATCGAAGCTAGACAGTCGGCAACCTTTTGCACTGCGGCCTCTTCGACTTCGTCGAAACCGTTTACCGTATCGCTATCGACATCTATCTGTCCGAGTATCTGGCCGTCCCTGCGAATCAGTACGATCAGTTCAGATTTGGTTTCGACGGAACAGGCTATGTAATCCTCTGACTGACCCACATCACCGACGTTGATATTGCTGTTTTCGGCTACCGCCCGCCCGCACAGTCCGGAGCCAACAGGAATTACCGTGTGCTCTGTGGGTCTCCCATCGAACGCTTCGAGGACGAGCGAGTCGTCATTTAGCATGTACATGTAAACCCCGGTGTACGGTTCGCCGGCTTCTCTGATCTTGGCTGCCGCTGACTGTAGCAGCTGAAGCCGCCCGGCGCGTTCCGCTGCGAGGCGCTGAAGTTCAGCTATAACTGTCGTCGGACTTAATACTGATTGACTCACGAGTTAGTTTGACCTCGACTGGCTCTGTTAGGGAGATGTAATCGCATCCGTCCTACAGAACGAATACTAATTACCGGCGTTATCAAATGCGAAGTGGCTACGGACGGTATGGAACCGTGAGAGTGCTGCTCGACTAGAGTGGCCGAAAGTCTGTCGTTGGCTTGACCTTCCGCGCGAATGCGGCAAGGAGTTTCGCTGCCTTGTCGACATCGGCCAATTCGACCATCTCATTGGGGCTATGCATGTACCGATTAGGTATCGATATCAGACCGGTTGGTACTCCCCGTAGAGTTGTATGGATGGCATCGGCGTCTGTTCCGGTGTCGGTCGGGGCGGCGGCTGTCTGGTACGGAATTTTCTGGGCTTCAGCTACGCCGGCGAGCATCTCGAACACTACCGAGCTAACCGACGAACCGCGCGAGAGCACCGGGCCTTTCCCCAACTTGACGTCGCCGTGTTCCTTTGACTCTAGGTTTGGGTGGTCCGTTGCATGAGTTACGTCGACGACGATGGCCACACTCGGGTCGATACCGGCGGCGCTCGTCTTGGCACCCCCGCCGGTCCAGGCAATTTCTTCTCGCGCGGTGGCAACGGCAAAGACAGCTGAGGCCGGTCGTCTTGCAGCCAAGAGACGCAGCGCTTCGAGCACTACAAACGCGCCGATTCTGTTGTCAATCGAGCGTGACACGAGACGGCCATGAGGAAAATCAAGAGCGGTTGACGCTAAAACTCCAGGGTCACCTATGCGAATCCGCTTGAGTGTTTCGTTCTTAGTGCGTGACCCGATATCGATCCACAGATCCGTCACCTTTGATCCGGTATCACGATCGTCGGACTTGATTAAGTGAATAGGCTTCTTTCCTATGACGCCGCGGACCTGTCCTTTTCTTGTCGAAATAACGACTCGCTGACCGACGAACACCTGGTGATCCCAACCACCGATCGTGGAAAAATAAATAAACCCCTTGTCATCGACATGACTTACCATTATACCGATCTCGTCTACGTGGCCGGCAAACATGACACGCGAGTCGGCGTCGGGGTTAATGGCTGCGATACAGTTACCTCCAACGTCGACCTCTACAGAGTCGGCGAAAGACTCTGCCTCGGTACGCCAGATGCGGGCTGGTTCAGCTTCAAAGCCGGATGGGCCGGGGCTGTCCAGCAGCGACTTTAGGAGTTCAAGCGATGACGATTTCATTTCGCTGTCCCTATATCAAGGAGTATGGCACGACGTGAATTCGTAGACGCGAGCGGGTTGCTCCGGGATGCCGCGGTAGTTAACGATGGACGCACATCGGAGTATCTCGCCCGCGCGTGCACACTCCCATAGTTCAATTCACTTACTCAGAAAGAACCGTGCCGGTGAGGCACGCGACATCAAAACAAACTCCCGACCTCAGCAACGTTACCGCGAAAGATCTGGTCAAACTACTAGCACACTCACGACCCCAGTAGCCTATCCTCCCGCGGTTTGTCGGGTTGCACCGGTTGCCACGCGGTAAAGTCCGAATATGACGAGCAAGAGCAGAACGACGCCGGGCCACGCGAGATCCGTATGATCTCCCCAGAACGCCAGCGCATCAGTGCGACCGCTCACGACGATAGGAACCGCAAGGAAAATTCCTAGCAGTGCTTCGCCCGTAATGAGTCCCGCTGCGAAGAGTAACCCGTGTCTATCACCCGTCGCCTGAGCCTCCACTAGTTCGGACTCTCTTCCCGCTCCCCGCGATCGAACAACACTTCCATGATGTCGTCGTACCGCCCACGCGATCAGCCCGCCGATAAGGATCGCAACCGACAACTGGAAGGGAAGATATATGCCCACCGCAACTGCGAGCACTGGAGTGCGAAATTCGCTCCCTCTCTTTTCCAGCCAGACGTCCAGGAGAATGATCGCAACCGCAACCGCTCCCCCAATCTGAATCATGCCCCAAGGAAGCCCACCCTGGAACACGCCGCGCGCCACGGACTCCATCAGGGTGGCCTGAGGTGCAGCAAGCGGGTTGGGATGGGCTTCGGTTGGTATCCCTATACCGTACGCCTTCAGAAGCAGAGTGAGCACCGGTGCCACAACCAAAGCAGCAGCTATGACGCCTACCACCTGCATTATCTGTTGCTTAAAGGGCGTCGCGCCCACGATTCGACCGGCTTTGAGGTCTTGAAGGTTGTCACCAGCGATGGCAGCGCTACATGCAACGACCGCGCCGATCATAATGGCCGCGGCCGGTCCGATCGCACTGCCCGTTCCCAACATTACAACCAGCAGCAGCGATGCTGTGAGTATAGTCGCGATGGTCACGCCGGAGATTGGGTTGTTGGATGATCCGACGAGACCGGCCATGTACGCGGCTACGGCTGAAAACAGGAAGCCGGCGATGAGCATTATGACCGCCATGAACCCACCTACACCGATGCTGTCGGTGAAGCGGCTGAATACAATGAACAGCGGTACAATCGCCACCACCAGCGCAATTCCTACCCACTGCATAGGAGTATCGCGTTCCGTTCGCACCGTGGCTTCGGCTCCCTCGTCGCGGGAACGCCGGTAAGCGACGATGCCGGCCTTGATTCCCTGAACCAGACTCTTCTGGAGTTTGATGAGCGCCCATAGACCGCCGACAACCATGGCACCTACACCCAGGTATCGGGTCTGGGTAGACCAGAGCTGATTAGCCGCCTCGGCGGCGGCGGCTCCCTCAGGTATTCCTTGAGTAACAGCGACGATAGGAATCGCTATCCACCAGTTGATAACCCCTCCAAGAAAGATCAACACCGCGATGTTTAGGCCCACGATGTATCCGACGCCGACGAGCGCGGGTGACAGATTCGTTCCGAAGTACGCGATCGAACCCCCGACGTACCAGGCTTTCTCGAGCAGCCCGCCCCAAAGCCGCACGCCGGTATCTCCGATCTTGAACAGTGCGCCTATGACGGCAGCGATAGAGATGAACTTTATGCCGGCGCCCCCTGTGTCCCCCACCTTCAGAACTTCAGCCGTCGCAACGCCTTCGGGGAAGCGAAGCGGATTCTCAACTATGAGGGCACGTCTAAGAGGGATGGTAAAGAGTACACCCAACACACCACCCAGACCCGCTATCATCGTGGTTTCCCAGTAATTGAATTTGGTCCACGTACCGAGTATAACGAGCGCTGGGATGGTGAATATGACGCCGGCTGCGAGGCTTTCTCCAGCCGATGCCGCGGTCTGGACGATATTGTTTTCCAAAATATTCGACTGACGGAACAGCCTCAGCACGGCCATCGAGATTACCGCGGCTGGGATGGAAGCCGATACTGTAATGCCGGCGAACAGACCAAGATAGGCGTTGGCCCCCGCCAAGACCATCGATAACAGGATACCGAGGATGACTCCCTTGACAGTTATCTCAGGTAGAATAGTAGCTGCGGGGATGTAGGGAATATCGTTACCAGTGCCTTGGGTGGACTCGTTGCTTTCCATCAATTTCTCCTGAGGGCCGGGACGGAAATTACGGGTTCGCAGGTCTCGATAAGATCAATGCGCTCAATAATACACCACGCTTAGCGGTACGAAAGGTGGTAGCCGAAGGAAGCCCGACCTAGGATCTGACTAGTAGGTAGCCCAGTTGTCTATCCAGGTGGCTCCCGGTGGGAAACCCGGTGAACGACTCGAACGCGTTTCTGACGTGGCACGAGTTGTACTTAAACCAATAACTCTCCTGTCCTCTCAAGCGATTGGTGGCTACGGTCGGTAATCCCGAAACGCCGCTCAGGTAAGCTGTTGTCTCATTTGTTGTTAAGCGCCAACGATCATGTCAGAGCGACCCTTGCCGGCCGCGACACGGCTCCGAATTGAGGGTCTGCTAGTTGCTGGTCGTGCGAGCCAGGAGGTCTTCGGTGGTAAGGGCTTCCTGCAGCAGTTCGACGGCCCGCAACACTTGGATATCGTCACTCGCCCGTCTGCGAAGTTCCGCCGCGCGCCCGAACTGGAACCGCGTCAGGTCCCAACCGAGTTGTTGAGAAACGAGTTCTCGCGCACCATACCACAAAGAGTCGCTGATATCTACACCCCTGTCGCGAACCAGTTCTAGCAACTCCCCCAGCATCTGCTGAGTTACCTCGAAATCGGGTTCAGAAACGCGGTGTTCAGTCTGGAGTTGCCGGGCGTACTGTGATGTGGCGCTTCTATAATCGCTTACAGACGCACCAAGTGCGGCCACGAACCGCTGCTCTCCATCGCTGAGAGTGTCGGGAAGGATGATATCCGGCTGAATACCTCCATCGCCGCCTTCGAGCGGCCGGCCTCCAAAGCTGTGAAAGATTGTTTCGGGGCCGGTGTCCGCAGAATCAACAGTTGCCTGCGCAACTGCCGTCGCCAATGCGGCTCTCTCGGGTCGATCGATCGACCTACCGACCGGAGTGTACCACCTCGAGGAGGTGACGCTGATAGCTTGGCTGTCCGACAGAGGGAACACCAGGTACGCGACCCCCTTGCCGAACGTCGGGGTTCCGAGCACCAGCGCCCTGTCGTGATCTTGAAGCGCTCCGCTGAGAATTTCGGCCGCGCTCGCCGTAAAGCCGTTGACGAGGACGATCAGCTTCATATCGCTCCAGAGTTGAGGTCTCTGGGTCCTGTAGATTTGGCTAGCCCCGCGCGCTCGGCCGCGAGTCTCCACGACCACCTCTCCGGAATCCAAGAAAAGATCCGCGAGACCTACGCCCTGATTGAGGATGCCCCCGGTGTTACCCCTGAGGTCGAGAATCAGCGACCTTACCCCCAAAGAGCTGAGGTGCGCTAGCGCCTGTGCCGTCTCGCCGGCCGATACGTCACTCACTGTAAGGAGCCGCATATATCCGATGCCCGGCCGGATCATCATCGCGCCTTCCACCGAGTTGATATGGATGCGTTCCCGAACAATACTGAAACTCAGCAGGTTTTCCATGCCGGTACGTCTCACCTTAATGTTGACTTCCGTACCGGGTGGCCCTTTCAGTCGTTGGGAGGCGCGAGTCGTCGACCAATTCCGAATTGAGACTTCTTCTATCTCAGCAATCTGATCGCCGGGAAGCAATCCGACGCGCTCTCCCGGGGTATCGGGGAAGGTAGTTACTACGGTAACCCAGCTGTCGCGCGATTCGATGGAGATGCCTATACCGGCGTAGTTGCCGGTAGTGCTGAGGGACAGCGCTCGGTAGTGTTCCGGCCCCAGGAAATTTGTATATGGGTCGCCGAGACGCTTCAGCATGCCGTCGATCGCCATATCGTATAGGTCTGCTTCAGCGAGCGAATCGACGTAATATTGTACCACATGAGAGATTACCTCTCTGAAAATCCTTGCGTTGGTAGCTGTGATCTGATCCTGAGAGCCGGGTCGTTGCAACCACCCACCGGTGGTAAAGGCTATGAATCCAACAAGGCTGATCGCGATAAATTTGTGTCGTCCCATTCCTCTCTCACTTCCCTGGCTACCTGACTTTCAACCCTTTTCCTAACGCGTTGGTTCCACCGCAAACTTGACAGTGACGAACTGCAGGGGAACTTAGACTCCCTGGGTGGTATATGTCTAACGTGTTAACCTCCAATGCTCACTAATTTGACGGAGCCGATCAAGAGATGAATTTGCTAACACTGCTAGCTCTTTCCGTAACGGCACAGGAAACACAGTCGCAGATTCGCATCGTAGTGCATCCAGAGGCCGCGGAGGTCGAGGTCGACGGCACGACTCAGCTGCGAGCGGAAGTTTACGACTCCGCCGGCGTTCTGATGCAAGACCCGGAAGTGCGTTGGTTTGCCGTAGATGGTGATCTCGTTTCGGTCGATGCGCAGGGACTTGTAACGGCGTTGAGTCCGGGACAGGCGCGTGTCGTGGTCGGGATGCCTGGCCAGGGATTCACCACCGCTCGGATTACCGTTCCCCAACTGCCTCCGGTCGAGCTTTCTTTGAGCATTGCGGATGCGACGATTAAGCGAGGTGCGAGCGCGCAGCTCGATGCAGGCGTCAAGACGCGACTCGGACACGAGATTTCGGCCCCGATTTCCTATGCGAGCAGTCGGCGCGACATTGCCACCGTAGACGGGAGCGGGCGCGTCTTCGCTCTGGCGGAGGGCCGGACGATTGTTAGCGCTACTGCTGGAGACGCCACGGGTGAACTGGAAATCAGAGTCGTCCGCAACCGGGCATCGTCGTATCGCATTTCTGAACCCAGTGGCTCCATCAGAACAGGCGATGTAGTTCGTCTGGCCGTCGAAGGAGTCGCGTCGAATGGAGACATTGTCTCCGGCTTTAGTCCGGCGTGGTCCGTTGGCGGATCCGGTGCAACAGTCGAGACAGATGGGTCAGCGGGAGTGTTCGTTGCGGAGCGCCCGGGAACTTATCGCATAACCGCTCTGGTCGGTGAAAATGCTGTTGCTAGTACCAACGTCACTGTTGAGCAGCGCGAGATCCTCGGTGAGTTAGTGACTGTAGGTCGAGGACCCGTTAGTGAACATCACACCGGTGATACCTGGGTCTTTGAAGGAGTTGACGGTAGAGATTACGCATACATCGGTACGTATGAGTACGACTGGATGAAAGTGTGGGATGTCACTGATCCCGCAAATCCGGTCTTGACCGATTCCGTTCAGCTGGACGCGCGACGCATCAACGACGTGAAAGTCCATCCCAATGGTCGCATCGCTATCGTAACTCGTGAGGGGGCGTCGGATCGGCGCAACGGCATCGTCATTCTCGATCTCGGTAACCCGGCTCACCCCTCCATCCTTTCCGAATACACTGAGGCCATTACCGGCGGAGTCCACAATGTGTGGATCTCGGGCGAAAACAATCTGGTATACGCCTGTCACAACGGGACTTCAGAACTGGTAATTATCGATATTGCGGACCCCAGCAATCCGCACGAAGTAGGCCGTTGGGGCTTGGATAGGACGGGTAAGACGTTGCACGATGTGATCGTTCAGGATGGATATGCCTATCTGTCTTACTGGAACGACGGGGTCATCATGTTGGACGTCGGCGCCGGAAGCCACGGAGGAACTCCCACTGAACCGACGTTTGTGAGTCAGTTCAAGTATGCGATCGGCTCCACGCACACGGCTTGGAGGTACGGACGCTACCTATTCGTAGGGGATGAGCTTTATCCTCCCAACTGGGATTTGGATCGGCCGGTTGAGGCACGCGGATACATACACGTAGTGGACTACTCAGATATTGAGAATCCGGCTGAGGTAGCGCGTTACGAAGTTCCTGAGGCTGGGGCGCATAACGTGTGGATCGAAGATGACCTGTTGTACGTCGGTTACTATCAGGGAGGCCTCCGCGTGGTTGACATTTCCGGAGAGTTGCGCGGCGACCTGTACGCGCAGGGTAGGGAGATCGCAGCTTTGATAACTACCGATGAGAACACCGTTGTGCCGAATTGGCCGATGACCTGGGGCGCGCAGGTTCACAAAGGTCACATCTTTAGCTGGGACCTCAACTCCGGAATTTGGGTTGCGAGGTATGACCGGCCGGAACTAGTGCCGTAGGCTTTCGCGGTAGGCAATGGTTCGTCTCGGGCCTACGGCTTCGCTAGCGGGTCATAGGCGAGATTGGTTGACAGCCAACGTTCGACTTCTTTCACCTGGAGTCCCTTGCGTTCGGCATAGTCCGCGACCTGATCGCGCTCTATGGCGCCCAGCCCGAAGTAGTGCGAATCCGGATGTGCTAGATACCAACCGCTCACCGATGCGGCTGGAAACAACTCGATCCTGGTCGGCGGAACACTTGGTAACGACACCTTCAATGCAGTTTTGGATGCGGGTGGCACCGATCTGGATGTCACCGATAACGGCACGACCACAACGTACGTTGCAATTACCGCCTCGGGAATTGACACGCTTGTCATCAATGGCGGCAACGGCGACGACACGCTGAACGGCACGGACAGATCAAACTCTGGAACATCGACGAGGGAAACATCCTCATCACCACTCTTCCCGGCCACTCCGACGACCGACTCGGCTTCAGCGTCACCGCCCTGGCTTTCTCCCCAAACGGCCGCAGGCTTGCTTCGGGAAGTTATGATAAGACGATTAAAATCTGGAGGGTCCCGGTTGAGTAAATGCACGGGTATCTGTGGCTGAGTACCCGTAGCAGGGTAGCACGGCCGCGCCGGCCGTGTGCCTTCGGCGCTAGAAGCATCACCATCCGCTAACGATTCCAGTCGACTCTATGAA
>JACZUR010000062.1 GCA_022573095.1 Gemmatimonadota bacterium
GGTGGTGAGGCTCCTTTCGCTCCGCCCAAGATCGGTGACGTACCGTACCGGTGGAGGTGATCGACCGGTACGTGATACCACGGTAGAGCAGTTCGGTCTCAAGCTGGGACTCGATCTTCAGGGAGGGATGCACCTGGCGGTGGAGATCGACCAGAGTGGGGGAACCGTAATCAACCCCGAGGACGCACTCGATCGTGCTCTGACCGTTATCAGGTCCCGCATTGACGAGTTTGGAGTGGGCGAACCCCTGGTGCAGAAAGTCGGAGACAGCCGCATCGTTATTGAACTTCCGGGTGTCCGCGATCCTTCTCGCGCGAAGGCCATTGTCCAGCGGTCTGCGTTTCTCGAGTTTCGAATCACTGACATGCAGAACCGGTTCAGAGATGTCATTCCCCAGATTGACGAGGCTCTGCGTGGTTTAGGTATTACTGCGGCTGGTGCCACAGGTCAGCCGAGTGCCATAGCCCAGTTGCTCGGCACGGATACTAGCGGGGAGGCGGGTGACTCGCCGGGGCAGTCCGGAATAGAGAACCTGACCGCGGTGGGCGCCTTCAGTTCGCAGTTGTTTGCCGGACAGATACCTGGCGAGTACCTCGTTGCCGAAGAGGAATTTCCTCGGATCGATAGCCTGATCAATCTCCCTGAAGTCCAGCGGGTGATTCCGCGCGGCCTGGACCTCAGGTGGGGTCGCGAACCTCAGTCTCAAGGCGGTAGATCCTTCAGGCCGTTGTATGCGGTCGACAGCCGGCCCATCATAACAGGCGACCTCATGTCGGATGCCCAGGCGCAGATCGATCCAGTGTACAACCAGGCGATTGTAACCTTTCAGCTTACGCGCAGCGGTGGCAGGATCTTCGGCAGAGAAACTGCTCGCCACATCGGCGATTACATGGCGATTATTCTCGACGGGCGGGTTCAGAGCCAGCCTCCCATTATAAGAAATCAGATCAGACGGCGCGGTCAGATTGAACTCGGAGGCACGAGCCTCCAGGACGCTCAAGACTTGGCGTTGGTGCTCCGAGCGGGCGCGTTACCAGCTCCGATTACGATCGTAGAGGAACGCACCGTCGGGCCGAGTTTGGGGCAGGACTCAATAGCGAAAGGAATCAGGGCAGGACTCGTGGGTGCGCTGCTCGTGATCGTGGTCATGGTCTTGTACTACCGCGTGGCGGGCCTCTTCGCTGTGGTCGGCCTGGGTTTCTACGTTTTGTTTACCCTGGGGGGTCTCGCGAGCTTCGATGCGACCCTGACTCTGCCAGGCCTCGCGGGCTTTGTGCTGTCGCTTGGTTTCGCGGTTGACGCGAACGTGCTGATCTTCGAACGCATAAGAGAAGAGTTGGCCCTCAATAAGACCATAAGGCTGGCGGTTGACACTGGCTTTGAGCGGGCGATGCCCGCAATTCTCGACTCCAACATTACCACTGTGATTACTGCTCTATTCCTCTTCCAGTTCGGAACCGGACCGGTCAAGGGTTTCGCGGTAACTCTTATAGTTGGAATCATTGCGTCGCTCGCCACGGCGGTTTTCGTAACGCGGACCATCTTTCTCATATGGTTGCAGCGTAAGCGCACGATGAAAGAGCTGTCGATCTGATGATACGGTTCTTCGACAAAGCCAACTACGACTTCCTGGCGATCCGCAAGCTCGCATACAAGGCAAGTACGATTGTTGCCGTCCCCGGCCTGCTGCTTTTGTTCGTAAGAGGTCTGAACGAGAGCATCGAGTTCACGGGGGGAACGCTCATCCAGATTTCGGCGATGAATCCCGACATCAACACCGGATCGATTCGAACTACACTGACCAACGCCGGGATAGAGGGAGCCGAGATTCAGACGTTCGGCGCAAGCGATGAATTTGTAGTTCGCGCCCGTCTCTCGCCTGATTTGGATCGGTCGGAGCAGTCGACACAGGAGACGGGAGCCGCGGTGAATAGTGCTCTTGCCGACGCATTTGGTGATAACGGATATGTGATCAATAGGGTTGAAGCCGTAGGACCGAAGGTGGGTTCGGAACTTCGCCGCAAGGCTGTGATGGCGATCCTGCTCTCCTTCGGGGCGGTGCTTATCTATCTGTGGATACGTTTCGAGTGGCGTTTCGGAGTGGCTGCGGTTCTAGCAACGGTTCATGACATTATTTTGACCATCGCGTTCATATCTCTGATGAATCTCGAGGTATCGCTGGTCGTTGTTGCTGGGATACTCCTTATAGTCGGATACTCTCTTAACGACACGATCATTACCTTTGATCGTGTCCGCGAAAACCTCCGCAAGTTCAAGCGGAGCAAGTTATATGAAGTACTTAATAGAAGTGTGAACGAAACCCTGCCACGAACGGTGCTGACATCCGGGACCACGCTCGGCGCCACGGTTGCACTGCTGGTTTTCGGGAGCGAGACAATACGGGGATTCGCTTGGGTAGCGACGTTCGGTATCATAGTGGGAACGTTTTCCTCGATTTTCATCGCGTCACCTGTACTCTTGGCAATCGAGCAGCGCTGGCCGGGTGAAGATGTAAGAGGAGCGCGCACGTTTGTCGCAACACCTCAGGAAAACCGCCCGGGCGAGACTGGCGCGCCAGAGTAACGGGTGCTGGTAGACACCCACTGTCACCTCACGGATTCCAAGTTCGACGATGATCGCGAGTTGGTCATCAAGCGGGCGAAAGACGCAGGAGTCTCACAGATTATCTTCATCGGCGACAACGTCAAGTCGTCCGGCCGGGCAGCTGTGCTAGCAGAAGAATTCGGGATGGCTGCGACCGCGGGGGTTCACCCCCATGAAGCGTCGAAATGGAGCGATGAAGCCAGGGCGCAGGTTGCGGCGCTGCTCGATCAAGAAGCGGTGGTCGCGGTCGGCGAGGTTGGCTTGGACTACCACTACGATCACTCCCCGCGGAATGTTCAGCGGTCAGTGTTCGAGGAGCAACTCGAATTAGCTGAAGAGTTCGATCTCCCTGTGGTTATCCATTCGCGCGACGCCGACTCCGATGTCGCATCGATGGTCGGTGCCTCTAATGCCACTCTTGTGCTGCATTCGTTCAGTTCGGGCGATGAGGTTTTCCAAGCGGGCATGGACCGAGGCGCGTACGTGTCCTTCAGCGGGATGATCACGTTCAAATCATGGAGCGATTTGAATTCAGTGCGTTCCGTGCCGGAAGATCGGATCTTGATGGAAACAGACTCTCCTTACCTTGCACCGGTCCCGTTTCGAGGTAAGCGTAACGAGCCTGCCTACGTAGTTGAGGTAGCACGACGAATGGCGGAGATTAGAGGTATCTCGTTCGAGATGATGTCTGAAATTACGACGAGGAACGCCGCTCGGTGTTTCGGTAGTCGTGTAAGTACCAGGGTTTAGAGAATATGGCTACTGTTCCAACCGATATAGAGATCGCACAGAACGCAAAACTGCGTCCAATTGCCGATGTTGCCGCCGACCTTGGGCTTGGCACTGACGACTTCGTGCCGTACGGAGACGGCAAGGCGAAACTCAGGCTGGATGTTATGGAATCGCGCGAGCGCCGGGGCAAGCTCGTGTTGGTAACGGGTATCAATCCGACTGCTGCAGGAGAAGGGAAGTCCACGGTTACCGTGGGATTAACCCAGGCCCTAAGGAAGATGGGGCACAACGCGGCCCTATGCATTCGTGAACCGAGTCTCGGTCCCGTATTTGGGATCAAGGGTGGGGCCGCAGGTGGGGGGTATGCCCAAATAGTTCCGATGGAAGACATCAACCTCCACTTCACGGGGGACTTTCACGCCATTTCGAGCGCACACAATCTCCTGTCGGCGCTGCTGGATAACCATCTGCATCAGGGCAATGCCCTGGGACTCGACGCGCGTCGCATTACATGGCCCCGCACCATCGACATGAACGACCGCGCCCTCAGAAACATCACAGTGGGACTCGGTGGGTTCCTGGGCGGCGTACCTCGCGAAGACCACTTCGTGATCGCTCCTGCCAGTGAAATAATGGCTGTCATGTCGCTCGCCACTGGTCTTGCTGATCTGGAAGCTAGGCTCGCCAGAATAATCGTCGGCATGACGCACGATAAGAAGCCGGTCAGAGCCAGCGACCTAAAAGCTCAGGGAGCCATGACGCTTCTTCTCAAGGACGCATTGCTGCCGAATCTCGTTCAAACTCTGGAAGGTGGGCCTGCGCTGGTTCACTGTGGCCCATTCGGCAACATAGCCCACGGGTGTAATTCGGTCATCGCTACCGAAACGGCTCTTCGCCTGGCTGACATCGTGGTAACTGAGGCTGGCTTCGGCGCCGAATTAGGTGCGGAGAAGTTCTTTGACATCAAGTGCCGCAGCGCCAGACTGGAACCTCAGGCTGCAGTACTTGTTGCAACAGTAAGGGCGCTGAAGCTGCACGGCGGCGCCGACAAGAACGAACTTGCGACACCCGACCCCGATAAGGTTGAACGTGGCTTCGCCAATCTGGCGCGGCACGTCGAGAACATTGGGAAGTTCGGTGTTCCGGTATTAGTGGCTCTCAATAAGTTCGAAACCGATTCGGAACAGGAATTAGCAGTTGTGATCGAAGGATGCGAACAGCGCGGAGTAAAGGTGGCGTTGTGTGAGGTTTGGGAGCGAGGAGGTGACGGCGGTGCTGCGGTTGCGGAGTCCGTCCTCGAATTGCTCAATGGATCGCCGGCGAAATTCAAACCCATCTACGATTCCGCACTACCGATCGAGGAAAAAGTAGCAATAATCGCTAGCGAAATCTATCGGGCTGACGGAGTGAACTACACCCCCGGGGCGCGTCGGGCGATCGAGAGGATGAACCAGTTTGGCTTGGATAAGACTCCCGTGTGTATCGCCAAGACCCAATATTCCTTCAGTGACAATGCGGCGCTGCTTGGAGCGCCAGAGGGATTCAAGATCAACATCAGAGACGTCTATCCGTCTGCCGGAGCGGGGTTCGTAGTGGCCGTCGCCGGTGACATTATGACGATGCCGGGCTTGGGTCGTACTCCGGCTGCGGAGAAAATGGGCATCGGGCCGGACGGAGTAATTGTGGGACTCTTTTGATAGGAGGGATCCGGTTCTGAAATTCATAGCCACTGATAGAGCGCCCGCAGCGATGGGGCCCTATAGCCAGGCAACGATGGCACAGGGGCTCGTGTTTACTGCGGGACAGATCGCGCTTGATCCGGAGACGATGGAGATCGTTGGCGACGATGTGTCAGCCCAGACCGATCGAGTCCTGAAGAACCTGAGCGCCGTACTCGAAGAGGCGGGCGCGAGTCTGAGCCGAGTTGTCAAGACCACAGTATATCTATCCGACATGGGCGATTTCGGGGCGATGAACGAGGTTTATGGGAAACACTTTGGTGACCACAAACCGGCGCGCTCGACGATTGCAGCGAAGACACTGCCCAAGAATGCGCTCGTCGAGATCGACGCCGTCGCGTTGGTGGAATAGGGGGGCGAATTGGGCCCGGTGGCCTGCGCGGTCTTCAAAACCGTTGGGAGACGCCTTGGGCGGCTTCGGTGGGTTCGACTCCCACACGCTCCCGCCATGCGACTGTTTGTGCCGGCGTCCGTCCTGGCACTCCTGCTGGTAATGGGTCCTCAGCCCGCCAATGGCCAGATACCGATAATGCGGCCTCCGGTGCCTTCGCGGACCCCCGGCGACACGGTTACCGTTCCGCTATTCAGAGTCGAACCGCCAGTAAGCCCGCTGGGCGCGTTTTGGCGCTCGACACTGGTTCCCGGTTGGGGTCAGGCAATCTTGGGCAGAAGGGTCACCGGTGCCTTCTTCGTTTTTTGGGAGGGCGTGACGCTGGGTATGACTCTAAAATCGATTCATCAGCGGAATTACCAGGAGCGTACGAATTCGCCCAGCCTCGAGGCAAAGAGGCAAGAGGTTCAAGATTGGGCGGTACTCCTCGTGTTCAACCACCTCATGGCTGGAATGGAGGCGTTCGTCGCGTCGCTGCTTTGGGACTTCCCCGCCGAGCTAGACGCTCAAGCGAATGCGTCCGGCGGAGTGGACATCGGGCTCAGTCTCAGCTTCAGGTAGACTACTCTAACGCCTTATATTGCAATAAGTTAACTTCATTAGGTGTAACCGTCGCATAACGAAACCCCTCGCACCATGCTCCGGGATTCAGGAACCGTTTCCGCTCCCCAAACAGTTCAGATCGCGGTGAATGTGTGTGACTCATGACCACCAGTTCGACTTCGGGCCGGTCGGACAGAATCTTCCTCGCCGAGTCGATCTGGCACTGAGCCACCTGTTCTTGGTCTTTTACTGGCAGCGGCTTTTCAGCCAAAGTGCCGGAAAGCATGTCGACGAATTTCATTCCAAGGTCGGGGTGGATCGCTCGAAACACGGTCTCCGTGAGCTTGAGGCGGGTTACTGTATGCAGCAGTCTGGGCAGAAAACGCCGCTCTAACAGACTGTCGCCGTGCGACACGTGCGCATTCCAACCGGAGATAGTCAGGTTCACAGGCCCGCGGTGAAAGTCGGCTCCGACCTCTTTCGGCCAGAAATCCAGTCCCCAGCGATCGTGATTCCCGCCGATGATGGTTACCTTTGGTCCCCGATCCACGAGGCGGGAAATCGCCTCGACCGTCCGGAACGCTCTCCGCGGGATCACCGACCGGTACTCGAACCAGAACTCGAACAGATCGCCGTTGACAAGGAGATGATTCCCAATTTCTGGGATTTTTTCCAGAAAATTGTGGAATTGTAGCCGAGCTCGCTCATCCGACGGGTTTAGGTGTGCGTCGGAGACTATGACAGTTGTCGCTTCGATCACGGTCGCAGTATATCCGAGGCTCAGAAGCCTCGCAAGCTACTGTCATTATTGACTTTTGGGGTGGGAGCACGTATCGTTGCTCCCGCATCATTTTCCGTGCTCCTCACTTAGGAGGCTAGATGTCACAGAATGCCCTCGGGTTGATAGAGACCAGAGGACTGGTCGGGTCGATTGAGGCGGCGGACGCGATGGTAAAAGCCGCGCACGTCCGGCTGATCGGCAAGGAGAAGGTCGGCGGAGGATACGTTACGGTCATGGTTCGTGGTGATGTTGGTGCGGTCAAGGCGGCCACCGATGCTGGTGCCGCGGCCGCCGAGCGAGTAGGCGAACTGGTGTCCGTGCACGTCATTCCCCGGCCACACCAGGAACTCGAGTTCTTACTTCCGCAGTCCTCGGCCGAGGCGTAAACCGTGGCTCTGTCGGGTCAGGCCCTGGGGCTCGTCGAGACCATGGGCCTGGTCGGCGCCATCGAAGCCGTGGACGCCGGCACGAAGGCTGCACCGGTCGAGTTCGCGGGTCGCGAATACGCCGATGCCGGGTTGGTAACGGTTTGTTTCTCTGGTGATGTCGCTGCGGTAAAGGCGGCGGTTGACGCCGCCGCCGCCGCCGCGGAGCGGGTTGGGCAGTTAGTGTCGGTCCACGTTATTCCGCAGCCCCATCGCGACCTCGATCTGTTCGCGGATGATTTCTCCCACGCGGAATTCCGTGACGAGAATAACGGCAGTGCGAATCCCGCATTGCTCGGGGAGATGAAGGTGGTAGAGTTGCGCCGTGCTGCGCGGTCAGTTCCAAATTTTCCCATCAAGGGGCGCGCCCTCGCCCGGGCCAGTCGCGATGAAATCCTGGCTGGCTTCAAAAGTCTTGGCGTGATCTAGCCTCACTGAGGCGAGGTGATCGACCGGGATCTCGAATCGATTCAAGAAGCTCGTGACCTTGTCGGGCGAGCGTATGAAGCGTACCAGGCGTTTTCCCGAGCCAGCCAGGCCCAGGTGGATAACATCGTCGAGGCGGCGGCGCGCGCCGCCGAAAAAGCTTCTGAGCCACTGGCGCGCGCGGCCGTTGAAGAGACGGGGATGGGCAGGTATGAAGACAAGATCGCCAAGAACTTATTTGCGGCCGTAGACGTCAAGAATTACATCCTGCCACTAAAAACTTGCGGTGTCATACGAGAGGTTCCTGAAGCAAGGATCAAGGAACTTGCCGTGCCGATGGGGGTCGTCGTCGCCCTGACTCCCACAACCAATCCTACTTCGACCGCCATCTATAAGGCGTTAATAGCCGTAAAGAGCCGTAACGCGATTGTTATCTCGCCACATCCACGCGCTACGAAGTGCGTGGTGAGTGCTATGGAGACAATGCAGCAGGCGGCGCGTGATGCCGGCGCACCCGAGGATCTAATGCTCGCGATGCGAATACCCACGCTCGATGGGACGCAGGAACTCATGAGACATCACCATACTGCGGTTATCCTAGCGACCGGGGGAACGGCCATGGTGCGCGCTGCGTATAGCTCGGGAAAACCTGCCTACGGCGTTGGACCAGGTAACGTGCCGGCAATAATCGAGCGCACGGCCGATGTCCCGAAGGCGGTGGCCGACGTGGTAGCGGGGAAGAATTTCGATTATGGCCTCCTGTGCTCGGCAGAAAACTCACTCATTTGCGATCGGCCGGTGGTGGAAGAAGTCAGGCGCGAACTCAAGCGGCAGCGAGCGGAATTCGTGCCGCCCGCGGACCGCGACCGACTCCGCCTGGCGATGCAGGACCCTCGGACGGGCGGTCTCAACGCTGACATCGTCGGCCTGCCTGCCACCGAGGTAGCGCAGCGAGCCGGAATCAGTGTTCCGGCTGATACGAGGGTGCTGGTTCTCGAGTGCGCGACAGTGGGCCGCAGCGAATTCTTCTCGCGTGAAAAACTGTCGCCTGTGCTCGCTTTCTATGTGGAAGACGGTTGGGAGAAGTGCTGCGAGAGGAGCATTGAACTTCTCGAATTCGGTGGGCTAGGACACACGCTGGTCATACACAGCAACGACGAGCATGTGATCCAGAGGTTTTTCGAGGAAAAACCGGCGTTTCGCATCCTCGTGAACACCGTTGCGGCGGTGGGCGCTGTGGGAATCACCACTGGTCTTGCCCCCGCGATGACGTTGGGACCGGGTACTTGGGCTGGGTCATCGACGAGCGATAATATCACGCCGCTGCACCTCATCAACATCAAGCGCCTGGCGTACGAAACGAAGCCCTACCGAGCCATCGATGCGCCTGACGAAGGTCGTGTAGCAGCAGCGGTCGGCGTTGGTGCGCCTGTGCCGGATGAAGAAGTGGATGCGATTCGCCGTGCCGTGGAGGAATTCCTGGCCGAGCGGCGGGCTAGGAAGGCTCGATGAACTCTGAAGAGCTGCAGCAGCTTGCGGAACGAATCGCGCGCGTAATACAGGAACGTGCTTGGTTGCCGCCGCCGGTTCGCCCGGATCCGCCCCAGGGTCCGACTCCGGGTCAGCTTCCGGCGTGGGCCGCATCAGCGCAGTCGCTGTATGACGTTGCGCCCGGAAAGAATAGGGCGCTCAGCGGGCGCAGGCCGGCGTACGACGCACTTACCGCCGCGGCGCGCGGTGCTGCAGCCGGTAGAGCTCCGTCACCGCTGCCGGGTGGAAGCGCGCAGTCGCCCAGATCGGGGTCATCCAGAACGGTACCGGTAGCGGTCTCCAACCGGCACATGCACATAACGCAGGAACATTTCGAAACCCTGTTCGGTGCAGGCAAGCGGCCGACCCCGGACCGACCCATTTCACAACCCGGTCAATTCGCCGCCGTTGAACGTGTTCGTGTGGTTGGGCCGAAAGGAAGCATCGACACGATACGCGTCGTTGGGCCGACCCGCGCGGCTACGCAGGTAGAACTGTCGCAAAGCGATTGCCGCAAATTGGGGATTCACGCGCCCATCCGTAGCTCGGGTTCCCTGGAGGGCAGCTCAGCGCTGCGGCTGGAAGGCCCCGCGGGTTCTGTTGAACTGAGCGAGGGTGCGATCGTTGCCGCGCGCCACATGCATCTCTCTCCAGCGGACGCGCAATCACTGGGACTCACCGGCGGAGACCGGGTCACGATCGCTCTCGGCG
>JACZUR010000263.1 GCA_022573095.1 Gemmatimonadota bacterium
TGGCCATGTGCTTCAATCCCTCCAACCCGTGAAACGGCCCGTCGGGCTCAACGGCGACCAGGCGAATGTCCGGACGCTGTTCTTTCAGAAATCGGCCAGCGCCCATGAGGGTGCCACTCGTGCCGACTCCCGCGACAAGATGGGTGACCCGGCCGTCGGTATCGCGCCAGATCTCCGGACCGGTTGTCAGATAGTGTGCTTCAGTGTTTGCCGGGTGGCTGTATTGGTCTGCATACCAGTATCTCTCCGGCTCGGCCGCGGCCAGTTTCCCAGCCCGACTGATTGCCCCGTCACTCCCCTCCAACGGATCGGTCTCGATCAGCTCGGCCCCGTACATCTTGAGCATTGCGCGACGTTCGGCTGAGGCGTTCGCCGGAACGCAGACCGTGACGCCGATCCCGGCAGCAGCACCGAGCATCGCGTAGGCCACGGCGGTGTTCCCGCTCGACGCATCGAGCAGCCGGCGCTGTGGCAGTGCCCCCTCGGCGATTCCAGCCCGCAGGATTTCGCGCGCAGGTCGGTCCTTTACAGAGCCACCCGGGTTGAGCCACTCGGCCTTGAGGAAGAGCGCACCTCGCTCAAGCCCCTGGAGGGGGATCAGGGGGGTGCGACCAACCAGCTTCCATAGCGGCGGCGCCTGCCATTCCGCGACTTCATCCGGGCAGCACGTGGATTGAGGCTCTTCGTACGACAAGTCGCTCTTTCCTCCGTTGACACAGTATAAAGAAAAACCCCACGCCGGATCACTATCGGCATGGGTCAGCAGGGTTGGTGCGGATCTTCTAGATCTCCACTCGAGGCCAGCGAGGTCCGGTCGCTGGTCCATATTCCTGCCTTATCGTTGCCAGCTCGCCAACAATATAGTAGCGTAACGAAACTAATTCGCTTGTCAAGTTAGTTTTGAAACGCTACTATTATCGCGTGAGCAAAGGACCAGAAATGAGCGCACGGGACGTCGCTGAACTGGTGGTTCAGGTCGGGCGAATCGCCCATGGCTCTGGTTACACTGACGGGCTCACGCCCGCCCAGTGGAGCGCGTTGCGGTATCTGTCGCGGGCCAACCGGTTCTCCCGAACGGTGTCGGCGTTCGCGGAGTTCAATGCCACGACCCGGGGCACGGCGTCGCAGACCGTCAAGGGCCTGGTCGCCCGGGGCTACCTCAGCCGAACACGGTCGCGACACGACGGACGCAGCTCGAGCCTGGAGGTAACAGACAACGCGAGGACCATGCTCGCGCGCGACCCCTGGGAGGCTATCGTGCGCGCCGCAAGTGCGTTGCCCGCGGGCGCCCGCGGCCAGTTAGCCACCGGCCTGCAACGACTACTTGGTCACCTAGTGCAAGGACGCTCCAGGCGGCCGTTTGGCGTCTGCACATCCTGCGCGCACCTGGAAGCAGAACCCTGCGTGGGGGAAGGAGAGCCCCATTTCGAATGCACCTATTTCGACGAACTCCTCGAAGAGACCGAGTTAGCGCAGATCTGTGCCAACTTTGAGCCGGGCAAGAACTCGGCTATGAAGTGCGCCTTCAGCGGTCAAGCGTGAGAACTTTCCGATACGATCCAACCATGGTTCAGCCGCTGCGAGACGAGCTCACGCAGATAGGCTTCGAGGAGCTGCCGACAACCGAAGCCGTGCACGAAGCCCCCCGCGGAAACCGGAGCGGAGCGACGCCGCCACGCTCAGTGCAGGACTCGTAGGAGGACACGACGCTGATCTGCAGGAAGTGTCACAGCAGCAGCGGCTGCACCAGCGCTCAGTGGTGCGAAATGAAGTTCACTTTTGGTCCTGTTTCATATGGAGTATGTGAAGTCTGTCGTAACCGGGATTTCATGGGGGCGAACGCTGATATGCGGCAGGAGTGTGTCGATTGTAAGTCGCGCGATGGAGGGTCGGAGGGCTAGAGGGCTAGAGGGTCGGTAATCTCCTCTTGAACTCCAGGCGTCCGACGCGCTGATTGAGAGCTACCAGGTTCTTCGAAACCAGCGACCCTCTGACACGAATGCCACGAGCCAACGACGAGGGGCGCGTTTAACCCCTTCAGCTGCGCCACCGAAGCCACAACCCCAAAGACCAAAAATCGAGGGTCGCTTCACGTAGAGTTGTAAATTAGAAATATATTTCTATATTACAATCATGCTACGCCGGAAGGTCGAACGGCAGATCAAGGAGCGACTGGCGGCTTATCCCGCCGTCGCGCTCATCGGACCACGCCAGTGTGGCAAAACCACGCTCGCCCGGAAACTCGACGCGGTGTACTTCGATCTCGAGCAGGAATCGGAGCGGCTGCGGCTGGATCTCAAGTGGGACAGCCTGACCGGCGGGATAAAACTGGTCATTCTCGACGAAGCCCAATCGTGGCCTGAGATTTTCGACCGGCTGCGCGGGGCGATCGATCAGGATCGTGGCCGTATGGGACGGTTCCTGCTGTTGGGATCCGTCTCACCTTCCCTGATGGTCCATGTTTCGGAGTCGTTGGCGGGACGCCTATCGCTGATCGAACTTACCCCGTTTCTCTGGACCGAGTTGG
>JACZUR010000264.1 GCA_022573095.1 Gemmatimonadota bacterium
GGGATGCGATATTAGTTATCCGCGGGTATAATGCAACAAATTTCCTAGACCCAGGTGTCTTCACAGAGGCACTCACAGGAGGCGGTCATGGCAGAGATAGGAAGACTTCTTACCGCAATGGTTACCCCATTTGACGACAAGGGTGAGGTCGACTATGAGCAGGCCAAGAAGCTCGCCCATGCCCTTCTGGACTCGGGCAGCGACGGCGTGGTCGTTTCCGGCACTACCGGTGAATCGCCCACCCTGACCACCGACGAGAAGATTTCCACGGTAGTGCAATTCATTGCCGACAGATGGCGGCTAGCAGACAAGACGATCTTGCGAAACACATTCTCCCTCCTCGCGGAGGGCAGCCCGGTAACTGGTGATTGCACGCTACACAAAGTGAATTGGCAATGCTGCTGAATGTCTTAACAGTACTGATCGTTTTTCCGATTCACGGATCGCAGTCCGGCGCTTCGCAACAACCGTTACCGATCTCGCGAGCCGTAGATCACATCGAGATTGATGGGGTGTTAAGTGAGGCAACCTGGGACCGTGTTGCCCCGCTGCCTCTCACGATGTACAAGCCGATATTCAACGGCGCCCTAACCGAGCGAACGGAGATATGGGTGACCTACGACGCAGAGTATCTCTTCGTTGGTGCAGCGATGTACGATTCGCATCCTGAGGGGATCCAGGCTTACTCGCTCGTGCGTGACGTGGACAACGGTGGCGATTTTCTCAACATCCTGCTCGACACGTTCAACGATAATCAGAACGCCGTGATCTTCACGACCACTCCCGGCGGCGCGCGCATAGACTGGCAGATCCAAAACGATGCGGAAGGCCCGTCGTCCGTCAGTGCGTCCTGGAACACGTTCTGGGACGCGGCGGTAACGAGAGATGAGCTTGGCTGGTACGCCGAGATGCGCATTCCTTTTACCAGCCTACGGTTCCAGGATGACGACGGTCGCGTCGTGATGGGACTCATCGTCAATCGACTGATCGGCCAAAAGAACGAGCGTCATATCTTCCCGGCAATCCAGCCCAACTGGGCCCTGGGTGAGTTTAAGCCCTCTCAAGGGCGTGACATCTTGCTCGAAGGTGTTTACTCGCGCCGCCCGATTCGGATCACTCCTTATTTGAGTGGAGATCACCAGACCACGATCGTGTCGGCTCCGGATGAAACTCGATTCCGGCGTGACGGCTCTCTTGGAGGGACGATTGGGGGTGACATTAAGTTTGGTGTCACTAACAGTCTAAACCTGGATCTCACGTTCAACACCGATTTCGCCGAGGTAGAAGCCGACGAGGAACGCGTCAACCTCACGCGGTTCTCGCTGTTCTTTCCCGAGCAGCGCCAGTTCTTTCTCGAGCGGCAGGGGATATTCGATTTTGGTGTTGCCGGAATCGATCGGCCTTTCTACAGCAGAAGGATTGGCCTCACCGAATCCGGGGAGTCGGTTGACATCGTGACCGGAGCCAGACTTACAGGGAGAATTGGCGGTTGGGACCTTGGAGTCCTCGACATGCAGACCTCTGCGGGCAGCGGCCAACCGTCGGAGAACATGTCAGCGTTTCGCGCACGAGGAAACGTCCTCAATCAGAACTCGTACATTGGATTCATTGGGACTTCACGTGTGAGTGGTGGTGGCCGGCGCAATGCCTTGGTCGGGGCTGACACAGAACTGAGTCTGGGGAGCAACGACTACCTCACGCTGGACCTTGCTACAACGTTTGATTCCGAGCCGGACAGCGCGGGGGGAATCATCCCCGAGAGCCAGGCACGCCTCACGATCGAGCGGCGCAGCCTCATAGGTCTCGGCTTCGGTGCCGGAGCGTCATTGATCGGCGGCGACTATCGCCCTGGTTTGGGGTTTGTCGAGAGACGCGGGATTGGCCGCATGAATGGCTCGGCATCGTTTGGTATGCTCACACCAAGATCCAACTTCTTGCGCCAGATCACTCCGCGGATGGAGAGCTCGGTGGTGTTTACAAACGGACAACGAAACATCGAGTCGTGGGAAGCTGGAATGACCTGGAGTGCGGAGACACTCTCGGGGGCTGTCGTGGATGCACTGCTGTGGAATTTCTTCGAGGACTTAGGGTCTGGGTTCGCACTCTCAGAGACAGTAGACATACCTTCCGGAACTCACCGGTTTCATAGGCTAGGGCTACGCGTAACTCCGGCTCAGGGGTGGCGCGCCGGATCGGGATTTTTTGTCGCGACCGGGGGGTTCTTTGACGGCTCTCTCTTTGAGATCGAAGTGAGCCCGTTCTGGAACATTTCTCCACATCTTCGCCTGGCTGGTGAGTACCGCTACGACCGGGCTAGGTTCGAGTCGCGGTCCCAGAGATTAGACGCACATATCGTGCGGCTCCGCGTGCAGGCAGCGGTCGATTCCAAGCTGTCGGCGGTAGCCCTGTTTCAGGTGAATACCGTTGCCGATCTGGCGACGGCAAACGTGCGGGTGCGCTACAACATCCGAGAGGGAAACGATCTCTGGATCGCCTACGTGCACCTGCTG
>JACZUR010000063.1 GCA_022573095.1 Gemmatimonadota bacterium
GAAACCGATGTCGCGGTGCCGATGCTGCGGGAGTTGATTGCTACGCATCAGTTTGGAGCTTTCTGGAAAGCAATGCTGCGGTACCATCCGTTCTATAACCCGTACAGGGGAAATTCAAGTTTTCGGGCGTTGTACGGGGAGTGAGGGGGTTGGGAGGAAGTAGCAAGCCGTAGGCAGTAAGCGGTAAGCTTGCCAGTTCGAGTTACCGTCCCCCAAAGTCCCCTACCGTCTCTTACCATCCCCTTTCATCGCGGGTAAACCAGCGGCTCGGCTGATGTCGCTAAAGCGACACGTTCTGCGTGGATTTGGTTATGACGGCATCGCGCTTTGCCAGAGATTACGTGAATGCGCGATCGGCTTTATGTGCACATCTGCTGGACCACCAGGGGGCGCGCACGCGTTCTCAACAGGCGGGTCGCTGAGTTTCTGTCTGAATTCCTTCCCGTTGTTTGTCGGCAGGAACGGGCACGCCTGCTTGAGATAGGCATCGTCGCCTCACATGTACATCTGTTGGTCCGACTTCATCCAACGACCTCGATCCCTCGCCTGCTGCAGCGTATGAAGGGCGGATCGAGCGTCATTGTGAACCGGGCAGATTGGACGCGAACGAGTCTCCGCTGGGCGAAAGGGTACAACGTCGATACGGTTAGTTGCAGAAGTCTCGATTCGGTGCGGAGCTACGTGATTAACCAACACCGCAGACATCCCCAGGAGTTGCTCGAGGGCTGGGAATATGGACGTCAGTTTACTGACATCAGCCGAGCCGCGGCTTCCAGCCGCGAGCAACTGGCGATGGCAGCCGATCTCCTGGCGAGCAAAGAGAGGTTGAGGGTCAGGGGGCTGGTGGGGTTCGAGGCTGCAAGCTCTTTGTTTTAGGCGGTAAAACTGCTCCCTACCGTCTCCCCACCCCTTGACCCTGATCTATCTTCGTAGTAAGATATATCGTGAAGATATATCGCGTCATAATATCTTGTGACGTGGAAAGGCAGGTCTAATATGAGGAGACATCAGGAATGGGGGTTCTGTTTCGACCCCTCGGGCTGGTTTTCCCGCGGATCAAGAAAGCGGATGTGGTTCGGCTCCGGCGACATGAAATATGTAATTCTCAAGCTGCTGCGCGACAAGCCGATGCACGGATACGAGGTAATGAAGGCCCTGGAGAACCAGACGAACGGCTGCTACAAGCCGTCTCCGGGAACTGTATACCCCACCCTGCAGTGGCTCGATGACGAGGACCTGGTTGAAGTCGAGGAAAAAGACGGCAAGAAGGTCTACTCGATCACCGATTCTGGTCTTGCCTTTCTGGAAGAAAATCGTGGGAAGGTGGAAGATATCTTCGAACGGATCGAAGAGACGCTGGGCCGCCTCTTCAACGACCCGATGCCCGACATCAACAGATCCATCGGTCGGGTGGTTGGGCAGGCCTACAAAGTGGCCTGGAAGCTGGATACCGATTCGGAGAAGCGGCGCAGGGTCGCCGAAATTCTCGACTCGGCCGCAGAACAGCTAGATGAGCTTGTTGTTAGCTCGTAGCTCTTTCAGCGCTCTCGCTACATAGACCCGCGTCATCTGCTTGCGCCACGAGAGCCCGTGATCGGTGTTGTCCATCGGTTTGGAGGGCTTAAAGGCGGCGGTTGCCGCGGTCTCGATAGCGTCGTCGCCTAAACTGGTTCCGATGATCGCAGCACCAGCTTCGGGCACCGGCATCGGGTAGCTCGCCACCGCACCGAGCACGATTCTGGCGTCGGCCACGGTGTCACCGTCCCATCGAATCCACGCCGCTACGCCCAGTACCGGAAAATCGAACGACCCTCTGCGCGCGAGCTTCAGATAAGTGGCGTCCCATCCGTTCGGCTGCGGAAGCCGCAGCTCGGTAAGAATTTCATCGGGGCGTTTGGTCAGATATTCGATTCCGTCATCGTTGTAAAACTTGCCGGCCGGAACGACTCTCTCGCCGTCGGCGCTCACCAGCGCCATCTCTGCACCTATCGCGACTGTCACTGGCGCGAGGTCCGACGAGTTCACTGCCCAGCAGCGCGGACTGCTCGGTGCAACCCAACAGATTGCTCCGTCCTTTTTCATGCAGTAATCGATCGACTTACGCCACTCAAGTGTCTGGTTGTAATAGTTGCAGCGCGTGTCGAGGCAGAGATTGCCACCCAGTGTGCCCATGTTGCGAAGCAGTGGCGTGCTGATCGACCCGGCTGCGGTTGCTATCGCAGGGTAGTGACGCTTGATGCGCCTGTGTTTCGCCACCTGCGTCAGTGTCGTATTCGCACCGATGCAAGTGTGTCCGTCTCTGTTCCTCACACCCGTTAACGCGCGAATATTTGCCAGCGAAATAACGGTGGTCGGATCTTGATGACGCCGCTTCATGTTGGGATAGAGATCAGTTCCGCCGGCCACGTACATGGCGTTGTCACCTGAGGCCTCCCGCATCTTGAGAGCCTGTTTGAGCGACTTGGGTTCTAGGTAGTCGAACCGGGGAAGCCTTAGCATGACGTAAAGAACTCTCCGGCTACCATCATGCCTTGGCCGCGGTTTCAACTCGCAGCGCCTTGCCGTCGCCACCCTCGGCGGGTGTAGGTATGCACAGCGGCTCCGGCCAAGGGATATCGGGAAAGGACTTTGGTCCGACTCTATGATCCTTGCTCCGTAACCCCTTGAACACCTTCTCAGGTGTTATCGGCACTTCGTCGACTCTCACTCCCACCGCGTCGTAAACTGCGTTAGCCACCGCAGGCATCACTGGCAATAACGGACCCTGCCCGGCTTCCTTGGCGCCGAACGGGCCGTTGGGGTCAGGGTCTCCCACTAGGAACGTTTCGATCTCACACATCTCGTGCGTCGTGGGACTCTTGTACTCGAGCATACTGGGGAACTTGTGGACCACGTTGCGATTGGAGCGATACACCATCTCTTCCATGAGCGCCTCACCGAGTCCCATGTAAACGCTTCCCTCCACCTGTCCAATCACGGTCATCGGGTTGATGCTCTGACCGATGTCATGGGCAATCCAGATTTTCGGGACCGTTACGATTCCTGTTTCGGGGTCGACGTCCACTGCTGCGATCGCCGCGCTGTATGAGTAAGCGGGCGAAGGTCCGACACCCGCGCCGCGATATCTGCCGGGGCTCTTTTCCGGTTTGTACCATCCGATGCTGCCAACCGTCCCCTGTGCGGCCTCGGCCAGCTGCACCGCCTCAGCGAAAGCTATCCGCTGATCGGGATCGTCGGCTGCAAGCACCGAGCGGTCCGCGAAACGTACTTTGTCGGGTTCGGTCTCAAGTTTCTTCGCCGCGTGAAAGGCTATGATGTCACGGACCTTCTCCGCCGCCTGAACTGCGGCGTTGCCGGTCATGAGTGTAACGCGAGACGAGTAGCTGCCCAGATCGACCGGAGTGAGATCCGTATCGGCCGTCACGACCCGCACGTCGATCGGGTCGATACCCAATATCTCCGCCGTGATGTACGCTAGAATCGAGTCGGATCCCTGGCCGATGTCGATAGATCCGCAGAAGATCGTGACTCCACCACCCCGGTCGCACTTGAGTTGCACTCCCGACTGGGGCATGTCGTTCCAATAGATCGGCAGTCCCGCGCCGCAGATATAGCTCGAACACGCAATGCCGACTCCCTTGCCGAAGGGAAGCTTCTTAAACTTCTCCTTCCAGCCCGCACCCTCCACGACCGCGTCTATACACTCACCGAGCCCGATCGTACCGATCTTGAGCCAGTTAGCGGTAACGGAGTTGGGTGGTTGCAGATGGTTTCGTCTGAGATCAACGGGATCGACGCCGATGTCCTCAGCGATCTTGTCGAGTTGAACCTCGAGAGCGAACCGCGGCTGAGGTGTACCATGACCTCTCTTGGGCCCGCACGGTGGTTTATTGGTGAACACGCGCGCACCCTGGAACTTGTAGCGCTCTACTTCGTAGGTGACGGTCTGCAGCGCGCCGGTGTAATAGGTACTTGCTACGCCATACGAACCGTAGGCACCGCCGTCGAGGCAGGTCTTGAAGTGCATCGCCAAAATCTTGCCACTCTCGTCAACGCCGGTTTTCGCCCACATCAGCACTGGATGCCTGCCCCTATGGCAATAGAACACTTCTTCGCGCGTAAGCGTAATCTTCACCGGTCGGCCGGTTAGCATGGCTAGTTTGGCGGCGGCTATCTCATGACTGAACGGGTCGCTCTTCCCGCCGAATGCTCCACCGTTGTGGCAGGCGATCACGCGTATGCGTGAGGGCTCCAACTCGAGAACCTTGGCCACCGCCCTGTGTACGTAGTGCGGCGTTTGCGTGGCACTCCAGAGCGTCAGTCTTCCGTCGGCAGACCAATCCGCCGTGGCGGAGTGCTGCTCCATGGCCAGGTGGGTATTCCCCTGGAAAAAGAAAACATCTTCTCGAACGTGGTGTGCATCGGCAAACCCCTCTTCTACATCTCCGAACTCGAGGTTGATGAGTTTGTGGATGTTGCCGTCGTCGGCATAGTCGTGGAGTTGTGGCTTATCCGATTCGAGTGCCGTATCGATGGAGGGTATCGGCTCGAGTGGTTCGTAATCCACTGCGATTAGATTGAGAGCTTCGAAGGCGGCATCTTCGGAGGTGGCGGCTACTGCCGCAACGGGATCCCCAACAAAGCGAACGACTTCTGGGCAGAGTACGTGCTCGTCTTGGCTGACCGGCAGAATTCCAAATGGAATAGGGAGATCCGCCCCCGTGATGACAGCTTTCACGCCCGGCGCAGCTACGGCCTTTGAGACGTTGAGCTTCCTAATACGCGCATGGGGCTCCGTGCTGCGAAGTAGCTTTCCATAGAGCATCTGCGGGAGCTGCAAGTCATCGGCGAATACGGTCTTGCCCGTGACTTTGGAAACCGCGTCGACCATGACCTGTGACGTTCCTACGATCCGAAGATCGTGTGCTCGGTCAGATCCCATCAAGTATCTCCTCGAGCGGAGTAACTTTCTCTCCGCGCATCACGGCGGCAGCGCGCTCCACGGCCTCATAGATTTTCAGGTATCCTGTGCACCGGCACAGGACACCTGACAGCGCTGCCACAATCTCGGGACGCGAAGGCCGGTCATTCTCTTTCAGGAGCACCACGGCGGTCAGCAGGAATGCGGGAGTGCAATATCCGCACTGAGCGGCGGAAAGATCAGCGAAGGCCTGTTGTAGCGGATGGAGGCCGTTGCCGTCCGCCATACCTTCAATCGTGTCGACGCGTTTTCCAGCACAAGCACGTCCCAGAACTAAACATGAAAGTACTGGGTCTCCGTCTACGAGTACCGTACACGCCCCACACTGGCCGATCCCACATCCGAACTTGGTGCCGGTGAGACCCAGCGACTCGCGCAGGACCCAGAGCAGAGGATTGGCTCCGGGGACGTTGACCTCCCGAGCTTCTCCGTTGAGCGTGAACTTCGGCATGAATGGACCTCTCGGGTCGAAAATTTTCGGGTAGCGGGTGCCTCGAACGCAGGTGCTCGAGCGCCTTGCGTGGTGACGACTATCGGTAAGCAAATCTGCGTGTCCTGCGTGGTCAGCGCTACCCTTCGAATTCCTCGCGAGTCATCGTTCCGCTCGCTTCCGTTCGTTCTTGGCGAACGCTCCGTACTCGCGCGCTCTCTCTGCGTCCGAAAGCACCCCGGCAAACGGCGTCACTTGGCGGAGTTCCCTTGCGCGCGCCCCGGGATCGGTCAGCAAGGGGATCAACTCGGGAACGGACCGTTTCAGCAGTACCGCCCACTCGTCGACCACCTGGTGGGCTCCCGGGTTGGCCTTCCGCATTTTCTTCAGGGTCGTTCGGGCCCGCCGCAGCACCCGGCGGGGCTGCTCCTCGAGCCGGCGTGCGATGGCCCGATGGAGCCAGATACTCCGCCGATCTTCCCGGGTAAGTGGAGGATGGAATTGTACGCGCATCGCGAGCCCGACCGACTCCGCCAATCGTCTGATGGTGCCGAGCGTGGGACTCTTTCGACCCGTCTCGTACGCGGCGATGGTCGGCTGGGACGTACCCGCAGCCTCTGCCAGCCCGGCCTGGGTCACCCCGGTCGCCATCCGCAGTCTCCGAACTTCGCTCATCTGGCAATATATCCACTTGGATATATTAACGCCACTGGACTTGCGAAACGACGCTGCTCCAAGAAGCGGATGAGGAAAAGCCCGCGCTATCAAGGTTGCTTGGAACCCGTCGCTCGCCTAGAATCAATGTGGATCGGTAGCGTTTGCTTATCCCGCGAAAACGTCGAGCAGACTTCCGGAGGAAAACTCAATGTTGCGAACGATCGTTATGACGACCCTGACGGTGACAACCGTGGTCGTGATGGGCCTAACCCTGCCCGCTGCTTCTCCGAGCGCGGCTGTGGGCAACGTGGATACTCCCACATACAACGAGCACATCGGACAGCTGTTGTTCGACAATTGCGCTGGTTGTCATCGGCCGAACCAGATCGCGCCGATGTCGCTGCTTTCCTATCAGGACGCCAGGAAGTGGGCGCGGGCCATCAAGGCCAAGGTCGTCGCGCGTGAAATGCCGCCGTGGTTTGCGGACCCGGACTTCGGCGAGTTTTCAAACGACCTCAGCCTGAGCGACGACGAGATTGCCACGATCGTCGAGTGGGTCGACGGAGGCGCGCCCGAGGGCGATGGCGCCGCGCCACAACCCCCCCGGTTTTCTGAGGCGGGCTGGAGCCATCCTTCGGGACGGGAACCGGACTTCATATACGAGTTCCCGATCGAGTGGCAGGTCGCTGCCGACGGTGAATCGCCGAACTTCAACCTCTTTACGCCGCTCCCGTTCGACGAAGAGGTCCGGGTCGAGGCGACGGAGGTTCGTCCGGGTAACTACGCGGCGACTCATCACATCGTGACCCGCCTCTTCAACATACCGCCGGGGATGAAGATCGGCACCGGTCCTGCATGGCCGGGTGGGCCGGTCGTCGACTACGTGCTGGTTCCGGACCCGGACGCCGTCGAATCCGAGGACAACGAGGACTCGGACGACAGAGGGGACTCAGAGCGCGTAGGCCAGGCGAGCAGTTCAGGTTTCGGTGCCTACATTCCCGGTGTGGGTGCCGCCGTGACGCCGCAGGGGCAGGCGCGTAGTATTCGCGGCGATGCCTTCAACGCCGTCGTCTGGAACCTCCACTACCAGGCCACCGGGCAGCCCGAAACGGCACGCCCGGCCATCGGAGTCTGGTTCGCGACCGAGGAGGCGACCACGACTTCGCGCACCCTGAGTTTGCGGGAGTACACTTCGGAAGGCGAGCAGCTTGTCGCCCCCCCGCCGCCCACAATGTTTGAACGGATTGCGGCGGGCGTCCGCGCACAGGCGGGTCAGGGGTTGAACCCGTTGCTGTCACCGATTCCACCCAACGCGGGGAATTGGACGGTCACCGGCATCGGGGCGATTCAGAACGATTCCTATATCCAGAGTCTGTTCGTCCACGCGCATCTGCGCGGCAAGGACTTCACGTTTGTGCTGACCTACCCGGATGGTCGCGAGGAGATCTTGCTGCGGGTACCGAACTACAGCTTCGATTGGCAGTTCTCATACCAGCTAGTAGAGCCGATCTTTGCGCCGGCGGGCAGCACGGTGAAAGTGATATCCCGGTATGACAACTCACGGGCCAATAGGCGGAACCCGGCGCCGCACAGAGAGGTGTATTGGTCGGAACAGAGCTGGGATGACATGTTCCTCACCACGGTCTCGTACACGCTGGTTGACGAGGACCGACCGATAGCCCAGGACTGACGCCTTCACCGTTGACGCTTCACCGGTTGACGGTAGACGGGGGTCGCGCGCCGCAACGCGTCGACCCCCTCTGTCGGCCCCCTCTTATAGGGCTTCAGGGAGTACAACGTGATGACCCACCGGACGGTTCTCATGCTCGCAGCCATGATCGCCATGACGTGGCCGACGGCTGTTCAAGGCCAGCGATCAGAGCCGCAAGTCAAGGTTGTGCAGACCGTTGGGTGCGTCGAGCTGCGGAACGACGATGTTGCTGCGTGGTGGCTGACCCGCGCCGCCGACCCGACGGAAACTCGCGCACGCGTCTTCAACGAGAACCAGGTCGAGGAGGCCAAAGAAGAGGCGCTCGGATCCCGCGAGTTTCAGCTCGTCGGTGTCGCCGAATTCCTCGACGCCGAGTCGTTGCTGAGTTTTGGAGACCGCGCGCAGTTCACGACGGCCGACCAGGTCAACGCGACCAATCAGCTCCGCGAGGGCCATACCGTGCTGGTCAAAGGCCTGCTGATCGAGGCGGGTGCGGTAGCGCGGATCAACCTGCTGGCGGTCGTCGGGTTGGCCGACGGGTGCGGTTAGGAGGTTTCTGACATGACCAGGATCCTCTTGGTGTTGGCCGCTCTATTCGTGGTCGCCGCATCGTCCGTGGTCGCCGCATCGTCGCTGGCCGCGCAGACCTCCGCACAGATAGAGGCTCAGCCGGTTGTTAAGCTTCAGCGCGGGGAAACCCCCGTGCCGGGGGAATGCCTCACGCAACAGGAGTTCGATCTCATCGACGCCCTGAATGCGCTGCGTCGCCCAACGGTTGGCGTCGAGGGGGACGGCGACGACCCGACCGTGTTCAACCCCCACTACTTCGTCGGCACGTGGCAGTTTGAAGGGGTGTTGCCAGAGTCGCCCCTCGGTGAGTCCGGAGACTTCCTCGGGACCGAGACCATCCGTCACGTGGACGGATGCACCTATGAGAGCACCGTCGAGGCTACCCTTGCGGACGAAAAAATCACCATCTCGTCGCGCATGATCTACGACCGGCGGGCACAGTACCTGGTCCGGATCGAGGACGACAGCCGGGGCTTCGAGCTCGTGAAAGTTGGTTCGCTGCGTGGCGATCCGGGCGGATTCTTCTCGCACTACTGGGAAGCGCCCGCGATCACCCTTGGGGGGAGTATGGTGCGGCTGAAGGGTCGGACGTTCCTTTCGTCGCCGGACGCCTTTCAGGTCCGGATGCAGATGTCGGTAGGTGATGAGCCGTTTAGCAACTTCGGCACACTCAGGTGGGAGCGCGTCGACCCGCTTTAACGACCGGAACCCCATAGGCGTCCATAAGGTAGATATCCGTCGCTTCCAGAGGGACTGCCTTGATCCGCCTCACCCCACCTCGTGTAACTCCGCCTCTTTCGATTCCGCCTACTGGCTCCGCTTTGGCCGGCACCTTATCGGCTCCGGCTTCGGTGTGGTTTATGGTGACCGGTGCACTCTCCCTCCTGGTCCTCCCGGCGCAAGCTCTGTCCGGACAGTCTCCGGCCCCCAGCGCGTCCGATTCCCTCGCGCTTGTTGAAGAGGCCAAAGACATCCAAGCGCGCTACGAGCGCTACCGCGAGCAGCGCACGCCCCCCGATCTGGCCGACGTCACCCGTCGGTGCGACGAGATCGTTGGGCGCTACTGCTTTCGTTTTCCGGACCACATCGATGTCGACGACTGGCGAGCCCCCGAGTCTCCCGTCGAGCTCGAGCTCGCCCGGACTCGAGTGCTCGAAGATCTCGGTAGCATAGCCGGAAAGATTCCGGGGGACCTTTGGATCCTCGGGCAACGGGTCTACTACCTGACCGACTTGGGTGCTTGGACGAACGCCACCAACCTGGCCAGGAGATGCGGCGGCCGAACCCACTGGTGGTGCACGGCTCTGGCCGCCTATGTGCACCATAGGAGGGGACTCTGGACCGCGGCGGAGGAGGCCTTCGCCCAGGCACTCGAGCAGATGCCGCCCGATACGGCCGCCCTCTGGAGAGCCCCCGAGCA
>JACZUR010000265.1 GCA_022573095.1 Gemmatimonadota bacterium
CAGGGCGGGTCGGTAAGCACTGTGGCGTTTATCAGGAGCAATCCCAATAAGCCGCTGACCTGGTTTCGCGAGAACGACGACGCTTGGGTATCCAGAGACAGGCTTGTGGGAGCGATTCAACGTTACGACCCTGCTCGCGCCGCGACAACTAATTCGACGACGCCTGAACCTCAGCAACTAGGAGCAGCCGATGAATCGCATCAAGGATCTGCGGTGCGTGGGCTTCGGCAAAGAGGTGACCCATGCCTTCAACCCAAAGCATTCTCGCGCCGGGAATCATCGGTGCATACTTGTCTGCGTGAGCAGGAAGAACCAAAGGATCTGATCGACCGTGTACGACCAAGGTGGGCACTGATATGCCGCCCAGCTCGTCGTAGCGCGAGCCAGACGCCAGGGCCGCCGCGCTATGCTGTTCCACGACTCCTGGGTTGAAGCCGTTGCGCCTTCTCAACTCATATAGTGTCGCTTGAGCGGACAACTTGACGTCGGTTTCATAGTTGCCGTCGCCCTTCAGTAATTGTTCCAGCCCCAAGACCAATCTGATCTGGTTTCTTTCCGTCGGGACGAGCCCGTATCTCAAAACCAGCTTCAAGACGTCCCTCTCAAACTGCGTCGAACCTCTGGAAAGTTCAGGGTCATCGAAATATCCGGAAGAACTTATGGACGTCAGCGACAAGACCCGGTCGGCATGACTGATCGCCATACGCTGGCCGATCATCCCGCCCATGGAGACACCGACAATGTGCGCGCTGGTAACGCCTAACTCGTCTAAAACGGCAATCCCATCGCTGGCCATATCCTCCAGGGTGTACGGCTGCTCGGAGTCCCAATCGTCCATCCAGTCAGACATGCCTAGGCCGCGGTGGTCGTATCTAACAACTTGGTATTCCGCGTCTATCAACGGTTGAAAGAAGTAATCGGGCCAGGCGATGGCACTCGCAGCAGCGCCCATTATGAGCAGCACTGTCGCTTTCGGATTGGCCAGGTTACCGATCGTTTCATACCAAATATCAATGTCTCCCGATCTCGCTTTTCCGGTGACGCCCTTCACAAGCGCAGGTACTTCCGCTGCTAGCACTTCATCCAGGATGGCATCGGTGTCTGTAGGCAACTCGGGTCCAGAGCTTACGAACATGACGAGCCCGAGCCCTGCGGTGACAAGAACTACAGAGAATGCAATGAAGATCCTTTGCCGCATGAGCGTCCCCCCAGGGCACCGTCTAATTCAAGATGAGCAGTTGGGCATCATCCTAGCGGTGAAAGCAGACCTAAACTCAAGAACGTTTACGAAGCCAGCATTCCAGCGGCGCGCGACATCTTTCGGCATCGGCGCGCCGTCTGGTACATACGCCGGTTAGGTATCTACCGCAAACTCGACAACGAGTTCCGTGCCTTCCCCATATCGCTCGCCCGAGTAACCACCCCATTTCTCCACGGCGGCAGAGTCCGGGGCGCGAGAGGATCGCCGCCGCGGGAACAAGCGCTCTTCTTACCGCGATCAGCGGTTTAGTTCAACAGGTCTTCGGTTAACTTTCGACCCTGCTAATAATTCCTATCGGCTGACCGGGGCGCAGCTCCGGCCGAAGTCAAACCCGCTCGGATTCGGTTGCGCGCCGCAAAGACCCGCGAACGGCTTCCGTATCGGAGCGCTGCGGTCTATGAAGCTCCCACCATTGCCGAGCCTTGTCCGTAGGCCAGGGCACGGATTGCTGCACCGCCGCCAACCTCTGGTCCAGTTCGTCCGCCGACGCCACACGCTGTTCGGGATCTTTCTCCAGGCAGTCCAACAGGATTCGGTCGAGTTCCGAGGGAACATCCTCCTCGGCGAACCTCGAGGGCGGTGCCGGAGGTTCCTTGATGTGCTTCACGAGCATCTGCATGGTGCTCTGCGCCTCGAAGACGTTCCTCCCAGTGAGCAGCCAGAACGCGACGCAGCCGAGCGAGTAGATATCGCTCTTCGGACCTACTTGTCCTGATGCCGTTTCGGGGGCGGCGCACGCCGGCGTACCGACGAACACGCCAGCCTGCGTCACACCGAGCTGAGTCACGTCGTTCGTTGTCTCGATTTCCTTCACCAGGCCGAAGTCCAGGATCTTCACAACGTCGACGTCACGCCCGGGTCGGCAGAGGAAGATGTTGGCCGGCTTGATGTCCCGGTGGACCAACCCGTGCTGGTGCGCCTCGCCCAGGGAGTGGCAAGCTTGTCGAAGAATGTGAGTGACCCGCCCCGCTGGAAGCGGTCCATGTTTTCTGACGAGTTCGTCGAGGTCGAGGCCGTCTAAGAGCTCCATTACGTAGTAGAAGGTTCCATCGTCGGAGATCCCATAGTCGTACACCTCGATGGTGTGAGGGGATCGGAGGTTCGCCGTCGCCTGGACCTCCCGCTGGAAACGCTGCAGATAGGGCTTGGAGGACGAAGGGTCGACGGTTCCCGCCAGGTCGGCCCGAATCAGCTTGATGGCTGCCGGACGCGCAAGCATCT
>JACZUR010000266.1 GCA_022573095.1 Gemmatimonadota bacterium
GTGGGTCCAACAAAAAGAGAATCAGGATTGAGGAAGGTCACTGAGCCAATATCGTAAGAAATCTCATAATCCACACCGCGAACCAGTTCGCGGCCACCAATCCTTATGCGCTCGCTACCGGGCTGCAGCTGCAGAGCGCCTAAACTCAGTTCCGAGCGGCTGCCCATGCCCACCGTTTGCATGTGCATTTGCATGACGAACGTCGAGGGTGGCCCCTGCGTAAATCGCAGATGGGTAGGAGTCAGGTAGAGTGAGTCGTTCCGCTCATCTCCCAAGAGGCGGGTACTGTCCGCGAACGGCTTTAGATGCGGGAAGACAACAAACAGGTCACGAATGGGGAGACCGCCTCCAGGGTCGCGAAGTCTCGGGAAGACGCGATTGAATTCGTCCAGCGTGTTCTGGTCGGTAGTCCGCGCGAGCCCCAACCGCGAGAGATAGGTTCCCTGCTGATCCAATGGCTGATCAGATTCATTTAGGACGATGGAAAACTCGATTGTAGAGCGATCGATGTCGTTGCCACCCAGTCGGTAAACATTGCGCAGCTCATGTTCGAAGGTGGGAACTTCCGGCCCGCGACGGGGCTCATATATGAGTTCCAGCGTATCCAATCCTTCATCGACTGCGGGAAAGGTGCCCACCGTATCTCCGGCTGTGGTGACATACGAAACCGCCAAGAAATCCCGATCCCCTACTCTCGTCGCCATAGCAAACCACAGACCGGAGGGATCGATATAGTAGTCACTACCTTCCACAAGAATCTCCCAAGGCAGCGGACCTACGCGCTGGTCGCTGTCGCGCCTAACCGCAACGGCTTGAATGCCGCCCAGGTTGGCGTTGGAGCCTGACTGCCCACTCTGGGACCGCACTCTGTATACGCGAACTTCTGCCATGCGAAGATCCGGTGGTAGATCCGCCAGGAGCAAACTGAAGATGTCGATGTCCGGATATCCGGGAATGAGCGATGGTTTGACCACTGAAAAGAAGCGGCCCGCCTCGTAGTCCAGGTCGCGCGTCTCGCGATCAACCGCTTGGGTTAACTCGTCGCCGACCGTGAATACGCGACTTCGCACGGAGGAACCGCTCTGCTGAGCAAATATCGTTCTCAGTTCCAGCGGCCCTACCTGGGCCTCAACTTTGAACCCGAATGATTTTGCTGGGACTGCGGACGTAATGAACCGGGAGGCGGGCACGGAGAACGAAACGTTACCCACTTCGACTCGGCGGATAATTTCGTCCTCGAGTCCCTGATACCAGATCCTTATATCGTTGTTTGAATTGAACTCCCTCTCGCTATCGAAGTCGACATTGAGGTTCACCCGCTGACTCACGATACCCCCTGCGCCAACGCGGAACTGCTGATCCAGAGACGGAGCGGGGAATCCGCCTTGGCAGCCCGCAACGCTGAGCCCGAGATCGAAAGCGGTACAGCGCTCGTTCTTCAATCGATCAAACCTCAATTCGACTCTGGTGTCCATCCGCAGACCTAGATCCACCACTCTTCCTAATCCAACCAGACGTCCTAGGTTTCCGCGTGGCCGTCCGCCGGGAGCTCGTGGAGCGGCGATATCCAGTATGCGGCGGTCGCCGCGGCCGGCTCTCTGGCTCAAAGAACCCAATTGTGTGAGCAGACGAACCCTGCGGCTGGCAGTGCGTACCTGATCTACGAAGGCGCGAACATCGCGAGCCCAGGACTGTGATACCTGAGATGGAGGGACACGGAACCCCAGCCGTCCTCCAGGTTCGAGGGCCGGATATCGTCGCAGACCCAAACTCACAAGAAGCAGCGTCGCACGAACGCCAACACCGCCCCGTTCATCCGTCTCCTGCGCCAGCGCAGCCGCTGGCCACAGCAACAGGGCAATCAGTATGACTCGACCTAACGAAGTAAACGAAGCTGCGGAGCGCGCCACCTTCACCCTAGCTGCGGGGTAACTCTTGTGTAGCAGAGAACGCTCAATATAATAATAGGTCCAAATCGTTATAAGTTATGGACTTACGGTGCATATGACACTTCTGACCAGATACCTCCTGCGACTCCACCTGGTTCCGTTTCTGTTTGCTCTCTCGTCGCTTACCAGTATTCTGCTGCTGAACCAGATCGCCAAGCGTTTCGGGAGCCTCGTGGGTAAGGGTTTGGAATGGACGGTAATCGCGGAGTTCTTCGCATTATCAATTCCGTTTCTAGTAGCAATGACCATTCCGATGGCCGTTCTGGTCACTGTTCTCTTCACCATCAGCAGGCTCGCGGCTGACCACGAGATAACGGCGCTGAAAGCAGCGGGCGTTTCCGTCTACCGCCTCACCCGCATTCTCGTCATGGCTTCAGTCGGCACGGCAATCGTGGCCTTCCTATTCTCCGATCATATCTTGCCACGCACGAATCATCGTCTCCGCACATTGATGAGCGACATCGATCGAAAAAAACCTACCCTTGCAGTGAAAGAACAGGTGATCAATGATATACTCCGGA
>JACZUR010000064.1:0-6939 GCA_022573095.1 Gemmatimonadota bacterium
CGGATGACGCTCCCGACTCGATCGCCGACCAGGAACTCGATCTCCTGATATCTCTTGGAGGCGATGGTACGCTACTCAGAGGCGCACGCGAACTCGGCCTCCGCCCGACGCCGATACTCGGCGTCAACATCGGCCGAGTCGGTTTCCTAACCACAGCCATGCCGGACTCGCTCGAAGATGCGCTGAAGGCGGTGGTCAAAGGCGAATACGAGATCGATGAGCGCAGGGTCGTGGTCGCCGAGGTTACAACCAGCCAAGGCTCGCGCGGAGAAAAACACGCGCTCAACGACATCGTGATTCACCATGCAGGCGTGTCACGCGTGATCCACGTGAGAGTAGCGGTCGATGGAGAGGAGGTCGGCCAGTACAGTGCCGACGGAATTATCGTTGCGACCCCCACCGGTTCTACCGCCTACTCGCTGAGCGCCGGAGGTCCGATTATAAGACCGGATGTCGACGCGCTTCTCATTACCTCGATCTCACCACACACGCTTGCGGTTCGCCCGCTCGTAGTTCCCGGAAGCGCTATAATCAGCGTCGATCTCCTCGAGCCGGTTGTCGGAAAGGTGTTGGTTTCCTACGATGGGCAGGAGACTGACGAGATCGAACCCGGTGACACCGTAGTAATCCGCCGCCTGGAGACTTCGGTGAGACTGGTACGGTTGGGGACAGAAGGGTTTTTTGCAAGGATGAGGCGAAAGCTACAATGGGGTGATCTCAGCGACCGGACATCTGCCTGATATGCTATGTGAACTGCGGGTTCGTAACCTAGCCGTAATTGAGGACGTGACACTACAGCTCGACCCGGGACTGAACGTGCTTAGCGGAGAAACGGGAGCAGGCAAATCGATGCTTGTCGACGCGCTGGCACTCTTGCTCGGGGAACGAGCCAGCGTTGATCTCGTTCGGACGGGTTCCGAACGTGCCGTTGTAGAGGCGGCCTTCGAGGATGTCTCTGACGATTTCGCCGTGCTCTGCGATGAAGCAGGTATCGATATCGAGGACGGCCGCTTGGTGATAAGACGCGAATTGAATTTGCAGGGTAGAAATCGCGCCTGGGCCAACGGAAGCCCTGTCACAGTTTCTACGCTTGCTTCCCTCGGTGGCGCTCTCGTTGATCTTCACGGTCAACACGAGGCGCAGTCGCTCCTCAAAACGCGGGCTCAACGTGACATTCTCGATGTCTATGGCGGAACGAGAGAGACGGCAAAGAAAGTGGCGGACCTGGCAGGTGATCTCACGAACGTCACCACGCAGATAGACAAGATCCTCGGCAAGCTGGATGACGTTCGGAAACGCGCGGATTATCTGAAACATGTGGTAACGGAAATCATGTCCGCGGAGTTAAAACCTGGCGAGGACGAATCCCTTGCGATTGAAGCCGGTAGACTTGCAAACGTAGAGAGGTTGACCGATTTGACGAACGAATTTGTCGATCTACTCGATGGAGACACAACCAGTGCCAGATCGCTCCTTTCGGCTGCTTCGCGAACACTGGACGATTTAAGCGGGATAGATACTTCCCTCGTCAAATGGCGTGAGACACTTGATTCAGCGTTGGCGGAGATCGACGAACTGGGAAGAAACGCCCGAGATTACGCGGCTGGCATAGAGGCTGATCCCGATAGACTGCGGTCGATCGAAGAACGACGAGACCTGATTTATAGATTGTGTCAGAAGTACGGCTCCACCATCGAAGCGGTCACCGATACCGGGGAATCGGCGAGCCGGGAACTCGAACTTCTCGACACCGCCGATCTCGATCTGTCACTGCTTCGCGAACGGGAAGCAGCGTTGCGCGCCGAGCTGCAGGGAGCGGCAAGGCAGCTGAGCGACTTGAGACGTGAAGCGGGGGATCGTCTGTCTTCGGCTGTCAACGACTTACTGCCAGGACTCGGTATGTCGGATGGAAGCCTGTTCGTCAATTTCAAGGATCTGGAGGAAATCGGCGCTGCCGGTGCAGAGAGCGTCGAGTTCACCGTTAGGCTCAACGTCGGGCACGACGCCAGGCCCCTTGCTAGGGTTGCGAGTGGGGGGGAGTCGTCCCGTCTAATGTTAGCATTGAAGCGAGTGCTCGCTGAACAAGACGTGGTTCCAACGCTCGTGTTCGATGAGGTTGACCAGGGAATCGGCGGCGAGGTCGCCAATCAAGTCGGTGACGCTCTTCGAGAGGTGTCGGCTCGTAAACAAGTGCTAGTCATCACGCACCTACCCCAGATCGCTGCGCGCGCGACGCGTCACCTGTGTGTCGCGAAGAAACCCGAAGGCGGCGTGGCGACGGCCGATGTTCGGATTCTGTCGGGTGAGGATCGAGTAAAGGAGCTAGCCCGCATGCTGGGAAGCGCGGAGGATCCGGTGGTGAGGCGGCACGCGTCGGATCTTCTCAAAAAGAAACAGCCTGCGGCCGTCTAGTTGGGATCTCCGAAAAGTCGGTAGTACAGTTTGAGATAGATATTCAACGTGTTGAACTTGGGGGTGAGCCCTCCTGATCCGCTGAACACGCTCCGATAGGAGACGCCCGCCTCGATCGGTAGCTCGGTATCCGCGGAAGCGCCGCTCCGGGTTCCTCTATATGCAATACCTCCTCCAAAGGTGACGCTGGTCTGAGACGACTCCAACGCCAGCAATGACGGATCCAGAGTGGGTAGGACGGTGAGTTGACGAGGTCCGGTGTACGTATCGCTGTTCTTGCGGTAGTAACTGGCGGATGCATACACAGTGAAGCCGTCGCTCAACGCCATCCACGGGAAAGCGGACACCCGGAACATGTCTCCCAGGTTCCGTCGCACGACCGCCTCGCTGGTCACAAGAGACAGTGGCATGTCTGGGGGCGTCACTCTCCGCGGTAGTTCATCAGCAAACTGAGCAGTGTAGTTGGCCGCCACTGTGATACCGAGTCGGGAGGTGGAAACGAAGACGAACTCAAAACCGGCTTCGACATCTGTTTGCCGGTCACCGGTTCCGAGGTCTATCGCATTGTTAACGCGATCCCGCGTACTCGTCGGTAAACGCAGAGTTGTACTCAGCACGGTGCGTACCTGCGGTGAATCGAAGAGCTGATATCGGAGTCCTATTTCCACGTCACCAAGCCGGGACATCTTGATCGTAGTGAGCGGAAAGAGTTCATACCCGAAGTTTGGTCCAGCTAGGATAGCGTCGATGTCCGACGTACTCAACCGGTCCGCGGGTAGGGGTAGCGAGCCGGTGAATGGTACAACGCCCAATGCAACCAGTTGGCTCGCGACATCCTGTATCTCGGATGTAAGCGCGACTCCCGCTACGGAAGTCTGAAGGGGAGCGACCGGCGGCATTACGCGTCCGCTCTGGCCGACGCCGGTGATCACACCAAGTCCCAATGCTAACTGTGACGCCCGGTCCACCAGTGCGCTGGCGTCTGTACATTGTTGGCTCGATGGGCAGCCGAAGGCGCCCTGGTCGATCAGTCCGGTTACCTGACTTACCGCGGCTGATAATTCACCGATTAATGTCGTGATCGAGTTGAAGGCAGCGAGGTTGCCTGCTTCTGCTGCTGCCTGATTCCACCCGACGTTGGCGTCTGTGCTATCAAACGCAACAACGGCATTCATCCGTGCGGTAACGATGGGAACTTCAGCGCGTACTGTAAGCCTGTCCGTCAGTCCGATGGACACTTCAAACGGGAACCTTCTGATGTCGGCGTCCATGTCTGTAAGTAGAGAGCCGATGTTGATGCGATACGCCGGATTGGCGGAAAGAGAACCAATAGATGTTTCAGCCGGAAGAAGATTGAAGATATTTGCGCCGGCTGAATCGGCTGAAAGATCCGTTCCAAGAGGCTCTGTGGAGCCGTCCTCCACCCCGGGAGAGTTCTTGGCAAAACGCTGATCGTAATTTGTATAATGAGGTTCGAAAGTCAGGCGTAGCGTGCCCCGAGGTAGCACACGCGCGTCAGGCATCTGCGTTTGCGAGAGGGCGGCAGGTGCGTTTGAAACGGCAAGGGCGATCAACAACAATCTGGCCGTGATTCCTGGCAGACGTCTAGTATGTTTTTCTGGGATCATACGCTGCGGGAATCTAAGCCAGGCGGGGAGGTCTACAAGGGCTTGGTTACCTAATCTCGGCCAGTGATATGTCGTACGTCGCGTTGATCGCGGCGCTGATTGCGTTGGCTATCAAGATGTGGGTGCTCGCCGAAGGGTGCACGCCGTCGCGGCTCACCGCCGGACCAAAGGGCGCTGTAACGTTACTGACGTCGGGGAAAAGGGCAATTCCACCAGTGATCAGCAGCGGATTCAATACGAGCGCGTTGATGTCCGCGTATGCCCAGCCCCGCTCGGCCGCCTCCGCCTGAACAGTCGTATTGTATAAAGCAACGGTATTGAGTATGCGCAGCAGTTCCACAGTAACCAGAACCGGCTCGTCCAGCTCACAGTCGAGTGTTACGGAGGTTCCTTGAAGAGCCTGTGCTATCAGAACGCCGAAGCCGTAATCGAACGGGACGAGACTCGCCTCGCCGGATCCGCCCAAAGCGGCAGGTGCGCAGGTGTCCAGGACATCTAGGGCCGGCGGCAGCGCGCCGAGCGCTTCGGCCTGCCAATATGCGGCGCCGGCTGTGAAGAACGGGGCGGATGTCACATTGACGACGCTCACCAAGACACCCGCATCGACGCCCATCGCGTCAACGGTGTCCATCATCGCCGAATACCGAGCTGCGAATTCGGCGGGGTCAGTTAGCTGCGTCAGATCGCCTGAAATCGCGGCGCCCAATACGTCGTTGTTCCCGATCCACACAGACATGAATGTTGGTTTGACCCGTCGCGCCATCTCAAGCTGTGTCAGCCCGCCCAGGATCATTGTCGTGAGTAGGTTGGCGCTGTTTCCTTCGGCGATATTGGAAATAGGATCGAACACGGCGGAACCCGGCACGGCAACGTTGTTGATATGAGAGGGAGCGTTCGATCGCAGCGCGCATTCGCTTTCCGAGGCTCCACCGACTCGTTCCTGTGTGAGGATATCGACGATTGGCGCCGGGCAGCCCGGTATGGCCAACGAAGGTATGATGAACTCAGTATCCATCTGCAGAGCGAGAAGAGCGGCATACGACTGACGCTGTGTACTGTCGTTGATACCGCCGGACTGAAAACCGGCGGTGATACTGTTTCCCATCGCTATGTAGCGGGAAAACAGAGCGTCCGTCGAAGGGCTCGGAGAGTTGAGCGACTCGTCGCTACATGTCGACACCGATGCAACCAGCGCGAGTACCAATAATCCGTTCTTAAAATCTCCTGCTCGCCCAAATATCAATGCATGTTTCTCCGTGTTTCCTTGCCTCACTCAGAATCCGAATATGACCGTCGTAGTAAGAATGTTTCCCGTCACGCTGTACAGGCCACTGTTCAGGTTGGCGGTCGGTACGATTCCAGTCGATGGTTGGACGACTCGGCCGCGCCGCTTGTTCTGGCGGAGATATTGGTACGCGAAACTGCCCCTCACGGTAGGAGTAAACTGGAAACTAGCTCCCATCGCAATCGTGTTGCGTGCCGCATCGGGGAGCAGCGGCGTTACTGTCTCCTCAGGCGCGGCAGCTGTATTGTAGGAGTATCCACCGCTTATATCGATTCTCTCATCGTATGACCAGTCCAACGCAAATCTAACGGCGTGCGTATTGGTGTAACTCTGGAATATTGTTCGGTCGGGTGTAAGGACTCGTTCAAAGTCCAGCGGGATGAGATCGAATACCGACCATTCGGTCCACTGATAGTCGGCGAGAATAGTTAGGTATTCGTTGGCGTCAAACGACAGGCCGAGTATCAGCTGGCGGGGCATGGTTATGCTGGTAGTTAGTCTCTGATTCACAAGGGCGCCGCCGGGTCCGAAGAAAGAGGCTGCTACTTCGTCGAGCGAGGTTCCCGCCGGAAGTCCGAACGGGTTGTCCTCCGGTAGCAAGATGCCCGTGCTTACCGGGGCGAACGCCGCGGTCCCGTCATAGTCGAGCGTGACTTCGTGAAGGTAGCGGCCTCCGAGGGTCACTCGGTCGGAGATTCTATAGATTGCTCCGACGTTGAGGCCGGTACCGGTGGCTCCCGTGCCTTTGAGTTGAACATCAGCGAAATCTGTGTGGAACGGGATGCCAAGTTGAGAGAAGAGGGTGCCCGTCGTGCCGACGGCCGTCTCTGATAGGTCGAGTCTCTGGTTCAATTCAAAGGATCCGAACACAAAGTCCAGGCCACCTCCGACCACCAGTTTTGGGGTTATCCGGTAAGCCACCGTCGGTTGTACGTAAAAAGACTTCAGATCGGTGTCGTAGGCGTTAAACCGTCCATCAAACGTGGTCGGCCACTGCACTCCCAGTCGATAGGGAAGGGTGATCCCTACACCTGCCACGATCTGAGGTGAAAACGACCGCGCTATGAAGATCGACGGAATCGAAATCACTCCGTTGTCGCGGCCCGACGGTGTACCGGTGAGATCGTCGGTAAAGTTGCCGTTGATGTCGAGTGCGCTAAGACCGAGGGAAATGACCGAACCGTTTATGTCGAGCAGGCCGGCCGGACTGTACACCATAGCCGACCCGCCATCGCCGGAAAAGCCGCCCGTGCCGGTCCCGGCCACGGTGGTGATGGTGCCGTTGGCGTCCACCTTCCGGATGCGGTTGTTGTCCGTGTCCGCGATGTACAGGTTGCCTGCACGGTCCAGAGCGACACCGCTGGGGCCGCCGAGGGTCGCGCTGGTGGCGGGGCCGCCGTCGCTGGAAAAGCCGCCCGTGCCGGTCCCGGCCACGGTGGTGATGGTGCCGTTGGTGTCCACCTTCCGGATGCGGTTGTTGTCTCTGTCCGCGATGTACAGGTTGCCTGCGTCGTCCAGGGCGACGCCGAAGGGGCCTTTGAGCTGCGCGTTGGTGGCAGTGCCACCGTCGCCGGAAAAGGCGCCCGGGCCAGTCCTGTCCACGGCGGCGTCCAC
>JACZUR010000064.1:6949-9648 GCA_022573095.1 Gemmatimonadota bacterium
GACACCGGCACCGGCCCGAGCGACGGAGCAGGCGCTGTGTTCATTGATGCTGAAACCCTGAGCAGCGACCTCGCGCCAACCGGCTGCCGAGGAAACAATGCTGAACGCGACAACTAATCGCCGCATGTGGGCACTCCCGGATGGACCTCTTAGGTTTGAACGGCCGCTACGGTCACCGAAGGATATAAAGGCTGTGCCGAGAGTCAACGAGTTTCTAAGTCAGACCTCGTAGACCGTCAGGATCTCCCTCTCTGAGGTGCTCAACGCATCTACGATCGCCGGATCCCAGGCTTCGCCGGCACCGCCCGCGAGTATCTCGATCGCAGGCCCATGAAGCCGTCCCGCTCGGTAGGGCCGGTCCGTTCGTACGGCGTCGTACGTGTCAGCCACGGCGATGATACGGGCTCCCAGGGGAATATCTTCGCCGCCCTCGCTATAGAGCCGATGGTGATCCAGTACTAGGGGTATGACATCGGAAAGGACGGTACCCGTAGTCAGTATGATTTCCGCTCCGAGTTGGGTGTGTTTGTCGACCTTCTTTTTTTCGTCATCGTCGAGTGGCCCCGCCTTGTTGATCAGATCTATGACCTCGATCTTCCCGATATCGTGAAGCAGTGCAGCTGACCGCAGGTTGCTCACGGCCCCCGGGTCGAGATCGAGCTTGTGGGCAATGATGACCGATAACTCAGCGACCCGCTCGGAGTGATTCTTCGTATACTCGTCGGCCGCCTCCAGGTACTTGGTAAGAATTTGAATGATCCCGATGTAGGCGTCGCGGAGCTTCTTCATGTGGTCGTTGTTCTTTTCTTGGAGCTGTCCAACGATCGCGCCTGTTAAGGTCAGAAAGCTCGCCCATATCATCAGGTTCCAGAAATCAAAAGCTGTATCTCCCTCAGCCTGCGTGCCGAAGGGATCCACGAGGGCCACGTAGGTAACGAAAGCAGAGGTTAGCACTGCTGTTGCGATCGAATGCCGCGCTCCCAGATAGAAACCAGCCATGAGGACGGGAATGAAGTAGAACAGCAGGAAGGCGAACTTGTTTACGACAAACGCGGTGATAAACAACAGGCTGCCGAGGACGACGATTACGAGAACGCCCTCGAAATTCTTGAACAGCAATTCCTTGAGTTTGTCGAGCAGAGGGTTCGGTTCGGCGGGTGCGCCCGCTGCCGGAACCCCACTGGGAATCGATGAAGCGTGGGAGGTACTACCTGGTCCGGGTATGGTCATGCTAATTTCTCCGCGACTTTGGATTTGAAGCGCTGGAAGTTTAAGATGGTCGAACTGAAAAAACTACGGCAAGTATGAAGAGCCGTCAACGAGGTTGCTGTGCCGGACGTCACGAATCGCAGTGACGTCTGGCGGAGCGCGTCCAAACTCGAATCTCTGGGAGTGTAGGTCTGAATGACCGGCTGGCGGTTCCTGGGTGGAATGCCGACCAGAGGGATTGGGGATCCATAGAGGCCAATTTGCAGACGGAGTCCACTTCCAGCGACAACAATCGGGTCGCGTAGGCCGATCCTATGCCGCGCAGTACCGCCAGGCGAGCCGACTCATGTAACGCGACGGCCAGGTCCGGGGACGTCCCCAATTGGTCTGCCAGGGCCGCCGAGTCCGTTCCGGCCAGGTCGAACGGGTTCCGGATTCCGGAGGTCCGTAGGCCCGCCAACAGATCCTCGCTCATCATTGGAAGGTCCGCTAGCGTCGGCACCGTTGAACTGATCGTTCTCCGCTCCATCCCACTCAGTACGGAGAAACAAAACATGACCGCGGCTCCCACCGCCAAAGGCATTCTTTTCCTGATGATTCTGTTGTCACCTCTGGCTGTGACCGCGACGCCGGCGCCGCAAAGGGCATGGTACAAAGACCAGGCGGAGAGAGCGAAGATCGGGAAACCCAGGAACCCAACCGGCGGCATTTCGAAGGCCTTGAGATTCTCGAGGAACGGGACGGTGTAGATCCATTTCCCCCGCGCAAAGTAGTTGAGCGTCTCCCAGATGATGCCGATACACATGCCGCCCACCATAATTTGGCCAACTCGCGTCCACCGTCCGGTTTCGATGTCCCGGAAGAGAGAATTGCTGGGGCTCAGTCTATATGTGAAAGGTTCTGACAGGAGTAATCCCGCTCCCCAGATGAGGGGTGCAAGGAGGTCCGGACGCGCCAGGGGAAGGATCACCATGAGTGAACCCAATAACGCCGACCCAATCAGATCGCGCGTGCGGATGGTTACCGGCGACGAGATCCAGCGCTTCCCAGTCCCGAGTCCTTCGAGTACGCGCTGTGATAACACCACCGCGGGTACCACCGTTGCGAACGACATTGTGATCCCGAGCCAGCGCCATGCTTGGGATTGTGGGAGGAACACGTAGTACCAGTGGGCGATCCGGAGGTTGGCGGCTTCGTAAAACAGCCAGATGACCACTGACCAGCCCATCAGAGACAGCACCAGGGCTGGCGAAGCGAGGAGAGCCGCGCGCTGTGTGCGTCGCGCCGCGAAGTCGTCGGCGATCACGAGGGCCGGGTACCATGCGAAGACGTAGAACCAGGTCGGCACCGGTTCGACGTCGAGGGCCAACAGCAACGTGGCCGTGATCAGCACGATTATCGAGATCCAGACGCGCATCGTAGGGAAGGTGAGCGGCTCGGCGGCAGGGCGCTAGGCGTGACCCGGCGGCCACCCCAGCAACCCGTTAACC
>JACZUR010000065.1 GCA_022573095.1 Gemmatimonadota bacterium
GAGGCGAGAGGGTTGAGATAAAGACAGAGATTATCAAGTGGATGTTTTTGTTCTGGTCCGGAACTGCTCTCACCGTGATCGGAGTTATGGTAGCCCTCACGCGATAACGCAAATCTTTCCCTTGGGTTCGCTGGCTAGAAGCCCAAAGCAGAGAGCAGGGAACAGGGAACAGGGAACTGACCGGCTGACCCCCGTCCCCCACCGTCCTCGACCGTCCGTCACCGTCTCTCACCGTCCTTTTTCCCTCACACCATAACTCAGCCTTACTCTCCACCGTCCTCCACCGTCCTCTTTCCCTCACACCACGACTCAGCCTTACTCCCCCACCGTCTTTTTTTAGACAAAAAAAGGACGGCCGACTGTTCCTCCAAAGAGGATTCGTCGGCCGTCCAACACACCGGTTACCCGGAGCCAGGGGATTAACTCCCGCTGTTCTTCTTCCCATCGCCGCCGCGGATCGTTGTTCCCTGCGGTAGGGCGTCCTGGGAGCTCCGGCTTCCATCCCCAGTGTTCTGAGCTCCAGAACCCTAGTTCACCGGTGCAAGCGCTTTGAGTCGCTCAGGTCGCTGCTGAGCTCTCACACTGCACGCTGGAGCGCTGGCCCAACGTGGGCGGGCTAAGGCGACCCTTGCCCACCAGTCCGAAAGGAAGTAGCTACCCAGATCGCAACATGCCTGAGCCCTTGGTCTTGGCATGCTCCCCGCAATTCACGTTTCGGACTAGGTCACCTTCGACACAAGGCCGTCGGTGCTGGGGGTCAATATATGGGTTTGTTGAAATCGTGCAAGTGCCGATGTTTCTTTGGGTTACGGCGTTCTGTGTGGATAAATTGTGGGTCTCTAAGGCCCCGTTTCAGACAGACTTAGCAGGCCTTTCCACCACATGTGGATATGTGAAAATCCACTTTCCCACCTCCCCTGTGGAGAAGAAAGGAGAACAAAAAAGAAAAATCTGAGAAAACACCTGGTCTGTCGAGAGGATTCCTGACGCGGGAAAGGTTGGATGTCGATTTAGAAGCTTTTAGGTTAGCGGATACCTTCTTCTTGGGGCGGGATGAGTCGATGTTACAGTATCATGAATTCCTTGGCGAAAGAGAGCGCAAAGCATGTTGAGTGAGGGCAGCGCATTGAGCGCAGTGTTTGAATGGCTCCGTCAGTATCCCGTGGCCTTCCGACTGATCGGGATACTGGTTGTTGCCGTCGCAGTTACACTCGGCTATCTGATTGCTAAGAGATACCTACTCCGGGCGGTCGCAAAACTGGTGTTGCGGACAGACACGCAGTGGGATGACGCGCTCCATCACCACAAAGTATTCGAGCGGCTCGCCTACCTGGTTCCCGGTCTCATAATTCATTACGGGATCCAGTTCGTTCCTGGGATTGGGGAAAACCTCTCGGTTCTGATTCAGCGCGCCGCCATTGCCCTCATAATCCTCGCCGCGGCCTTCGCTGTTGGAGCTTTCCTTACCGCCGCTAACGAGATCTACGCAACCCACGAAATATCTAAAACGCGTCCCATCAAGGGCTACATCCAGATAGCGAAGATCGTCCTCTATGCCATCGCTAGTATCGCTGGGGTGGCGGTGCTGGTAGGACAGTCGCCGTTGCTGTTTCTAAGCGGCATTGGAGCCATGACCGCTGTTCTGATGCTGATTTTCAAGGACACAATTCTCGCGCTCGTAGCGAGCGTTCAGATCACCAGTACGGACATGATACGCCTTGGCGACTGGATCGAAATGCCTCAGTTCGGCGCTGACGGCGATGTGGTGGACATCGCCCTCCATACCGTGAAGATCCAAAACTTCGACAAGACTATCACGACCATACCCACGGCCAAACTGATCGACGGCTCCTTCAAGAATTGGCGCGGGATGTCTGAATCGGGGGGGAGACGCATTAAGCGAACGATCAATATTGACATGAACACGGTTCGGTTCCTTACGGACGAGGATATAGAGCGGTTCGAGAGATTCGCCTTACTCGCCGACTATATCCGCGACAAGAAAAGTGAGCTGGACAACTCGAACCGAGGAGGGAAGGTGGCCGCCGGCGAGAAAATCAATCTGCGAAGACTTACAAACATGGGCACGTTTCGAGCCTACGTGGTGAACTATTTGCGTAGCCGTGCGCAAATTCACAAGGGCATGACGCTGCTGGTCCGGCAACGTGATCCGACCCCCGAGGGCGTGCCGATCGAGATCTACACTTTTTCCAACATTACTGAATGGGTGGCATACGAGAGTCTGCAGTCGGATATCTTCGATCACCTGATGGCCGCGGTGCCCGAGTTCGGCTTGCGAGTATTTCAGAATCCATCCAGCAACGATTTTTCGTCGTTTCTAGGATCTCGGTCGGCCGGCGGGACCTCTTAGGAATGTCGGGCGTACGCTCATAGGGCTACTCTGCCAGCCGTGGCAGGCGGCGGCGGTCTTTCGCCAGGCCCCCGGCGTCCACGGAACTTGCCCACCGGTTTATCTTTAAAAGTGGGAGAGGTTGTTATGTACGGACGAAAGATATTCAGGGCGAAATGCGTGATCCAAGAAACAGCGTGATTCAGCCATGACTACATGGGTTTCACGACTGCTGTTCACCAACGTGGTCGTGTTCATGCTCTCCGCTTCCAACCCGCAGGTTCTGGCGGAGTTTGCTTTTGTCCCAGCCGGCGTTCTTGCAAGGCCTTGGACAGTGTTCACCTATATGTTCCTCCACGCAGGATTCATGCACCTCTTATTTAACATGCTGGGACTTTTCTTCTTTGGTCCGAGGCTCGAGGTCAGGTTGGGGAGCCGAAGCTTCCTGACGCTTTACTTCTTGTCCGGGTTAGGGGGTGCGCTGCTTTCGGTACTGTTCGCTCCGAATGCTGCAATCGTTGGGGCTTCCGGTGCCGTGTTCGGCGTGTTCCTTGGGTTTGCACTGTTTTGGCCGACTGAGCCGATATACATATGGGGAATCGTACCCGTCCAGGCTAGGTGGCTTGTCGCGTTCATGACCGCCTTGGCCCTGATGGGCGGTTTTGGCGGAGCGCGAGACGGCGTTGCACACTTTGCTCATCTGGGGGGTTTCGTAGCGGCCCTGGCCTACTTGAAAATTCTCGAGCGAAAGTCTCCGCTCAAGCAATCTCAGAAGAAGACTGAAACACCCAAGCCCGCAGCAGATGCTTCTTCGGACAAGGGCAACATAGAGCGATGGCGTAAGATAGATCGGCATGGTTTGCACGAGGTCAACAGAGAGGAACTGGAGAGGGTGCTTGCGAAACTCGCTGCCGCCGGAGCCACGGAACTGACGCTCGATGAGCGGGCGTTCCTCGACCGTTTCAGTAGCGCTTAGAATCGAGCTGGCTCGCTCGCCTTATCCCCTTCTTCCCAAACCTGCCGGTTAGCTTGTCGATTACCTCGGACAGCGTCCTATCCTGATCTGACTCCATTATTGCATCGACTTCATCGTGGAATATGGATAACTGATCGGGCCCTGAGGGGCCTCTGGATAACTGTGACAGGGCCACGCCGAGCAAACGGATCGGCGACCGTCTCTGCTTCCGATGCTTTCTGAGCAGGTCGAGCGCTGTGGCTAGAACCGGCCGGTCAGCGGAGATGGGCACTTTGAGTGTCTGGCTTTTCTGACGCGTCGAGAAATCAGCGTATCGGATTTTGACGGTTACCGTCCTGGCTTTTAGTCCCTTGGTCCGAAGATCGGCGGCTACCCGGTAGGAGAGATCGAGCACCTCTCGTTGCAAGTCCTGCTCGCTTTGCAGATCTACCGAGAACGTTTCTTCATGGCTCAACGATCTGGCAGGACTGCTCGCAGTTACCGATGCCGAGTCGAGTCCTCGCACACGGTCGTGAAGCCATGCTGCGGTTTTCTTTCCGAAAAGCTGCTGCAGTCGGGATTGTTCAACCGCCAATGTGTCCTGCACCGTTTTGAGGCCGTGCGACGCTAAGCGTTCTTGGAATTGTGGTCCGATCATAGGTAGATCGGCAAGTTTGAGCCGCTCCATGAACGGAAGTTCTTCGCCAGCCGCGACGACAAGCACTCCCTTACCGTCGGTGCCAGGCCGTGGTTTGGCTTGTTTGGCCGCGAGTTTTGCAATGAGACGTGAGGAACCGCCGCCGATAGACACTGAGAGCCCGGTTTGATTCTTGAGGGTTTTCCGAATCCGCCTTGCGGTTGCCGTCAGGTCTTCGCCTTGGAACAACCGCTCCGTTCCCGTGAGATCCAGATAGAATTCGTCGATGCTTGCGGGTTCAACTACGGGGGAAAGATCGCGCAAGGTTTCGAGAATCATGCGACTCTTTTCTGAGCACAGCTGACGCGGAACCGGGACAAATACAGCTTCGGGGCAGAGGCGCCTGGCGGTTGCCGTAGGCATAGCCGAGCGAACTCCGTACGCCCGAGCCTCGTAAGAAGCGGAAGTAACCACACCGCGGTTTGAACTGCCCCCCACAACCAGGATCTTGGCCTTCCCGGCCCCCTCAGGATCGGCAAGCCGCGCCACAGCCACGTAAAATGCATCAGCGTCGGCGAGAAGTATCCGGCGCTTGTGCGTTGGTTCGCCTATTTCGTGCATTTCTTGCTACAACAGCGACCCCAACGAAGGGGTGCTAATACCGCGGCATGGAAGGGTCGACGTGTTCCGACCAGGCATGAATGCCACCGCTCAGGCTTCTCACGCGAGGAAAACCTGCATCCTTCAGTAGCCAGGCAGCCTGCAGCGATCTTACGCCGGTCCGGCACACAGTGACGAGACCGCTCTTGCTGCTCAACTCCGACAGGCGCGACGCCAGTTCTCCGAGGGGAATGTGGCTGGATGCTTCGATACTGCAAATCTGTATCTCGGGCGCCTTCCGAACGTCTACGATGACGAGATCCGGTAACTCAATGTCGGAGCTTCGGTTTTCTTTCTCGGTCATCCCGGAGTGAGTCTCCGTCGGTTCTTGTCCCACGTTAGATACTTATCGGAACGGGACGCCAGGTTCAACCGCGACGGTGAAAGTTGCTCACCGTCGGTGGCAATCCACTAGGGCTGTTTGACGGATTGGCCGCGAGATCCGAAATTCTCAGCTTTAAACAGTCTTATTCGAAGGGGGCAAATATGCGGTGCCACGAAGTCGATTACTCGATAATCGGTGATGACATGCAGATGGTCGAGGTAGAATTGGACCATGGGGAGACGGTCATCGCGGAAGCAGGAGCGATGAACTACATGGAAGACGGCATTGAGTTCGAAGCGCGTCTCGGCGACGGCTCCCAGCCCGACGAAGGCGTGATGGGCAAGCTCCTCAGCGTAGGGAAGAGAGTGCTGGCGAGCGAGTCGATCTTCATGACTCACTTTACCAATAGATCGCGAGGCAAGAAGCGGGTAGCTTTCGCCGCACCGTATCCGGGAAAAATCGTCCCTCTCAATCTCGCCGACATGGGGGAACAGGTTATATGCCAGAAGGACGCATTCTTGGCTGCTGCTCTCGGTACCCAGGTGAGCATAACCTTCACGAAGCGGTTGGGCGCCGGGTTTTTCGGGGGTGAGGGTTTCATTTTGCAAACTCTGCGGGGCGACGGCATGGCCTTCGTACACGCCTGCGGAACCGTAGTGGAGCGAGAGATGAGGGGTGAGACACTGCGAGTCGACACGGGTTGCATAGTCGGCTTCACCAGCGGAATCGACTATTCGATCGAACGCGCCGGCAACCTCAAATCAATGTTCTTCGGCGGTGAAGGACTCTTTCTGGCTACGCTGGCCGGCCGGGGAACCGTGTGGCTACAGAGTTTGCCGTTCTCGCGGATGGCCGATCGCATTGTTCAGCATGCGCCTAGGCTCGGCGGAACCCGTAAAGGAGAGGGCGGAGGGTTTAGCCTCAATCTCGGCGGTTGATAACAGCATTCTTCCAGCTAAAACAGCGCCCAGGAGTCCTTGCGTATCAGTTCGTGTTCTTGAGCTAGTTCGAGCACCGTGGGTAGCGCGCGTTCCATGCACCTAGTGATGCATTCCGTAGCCTCCCAACAGAACTCTAGGGCATCGACATCATTGGCGAAGGTGAAGTCTCTCGGAGTTCGTGCTTCGGGGTTGTCCGGGAGATCGATGCAGATCTCCCAGATGTCGTCGAACAGCAATTCGCCTCCCGACCGGCCACCCAAGTCGGTAACGCCATTGTAGTTCGTGAAGCAATCGCGGTAGTTCTCAATACTATCGGCCCAGTAGTTCCAAACGTCCGCCACCGGCGTAAGCGTAGCTTCAAAGGCCGACGTTGAGTGATCTATCATCGCATCGATCGCCCTGGGGAGTGTGTCAGGAGTCTTTCCTCTCAATCTCCAGATCAGAAATCTGCTCGTATCCAGAGCGGAGATCAGTGCCGCGCACACAGATTCGGCGTGCAGCAGGGCCGAGTTGAATAGCTTAGGCGAGGAACGGACCGCAACGTCATCGCGGATCTGCCACTCTTCGTGATTCTTGAGCACGGCGAGCCCCGCGTACGATTCTCCCAGGTAGGCGAGGTGGGTTGCGGCGGTGGACAGATAGTGCTCAACCATGTACTTGTAAATCCGGCGCTCAGAATCTTCGACGTATCCCTCCAGGTACCGCGATTTACCCAACACATTCCCGTCCCGGTCGAAGATGACCCTCGGATAGAGAAAGGGAGCGAGATCCCGATATCCGGTCAGGGGACGTGCAGCGAACCGTTCCTGAAACTCCTGGGGCGTTGAAACGTGGTGTATGACCGACGACGAAGGTATCAACCAACCTTTGTCGCTCTTGAGAAGCTGGAGGCCCCGGTTGTATATGATGCGCACGAAGCTGTGCGGCGAGTCGCCGAGATCGGTCATATCTGGCTTGTTCCCTGCTTCGTTCACCGGTGTATTTCGCTGTATGAATCTTACGTCTTCCTACGCTGATATGCCTCAATTGTTCAGAGTGTATTTGAGCGACGCGCCGTAAGTCGTTATTTTATATAATCTTATCCGCTCGTGTACTGCTGAAGCTTTGTTCGATCCGGTTCGCTGGAGGAGACAGGGAAAGTAACCTGCGGATCCCGAGATTGAGGGGTAGGAGTAGTCAGGGCTATCGCCGCAAATCCGGAGGCGGTAACTCTATCTATACCGAGTCACTTTCGCTGTGTGGAGGTGTAGCATCCAGGGGGAGGTAATGTGACGGCAGCCTCTTATACTTGGTCTAGCTAAATGTATGTAACTGATGGGGATGTAGTTCGCCGGGTGTTGGGCGGAGAGGTCGAGGCGTACGCGATTCTGGTGAATCGCTACGGGCCAATAGAGCGAATGCAGCAACAATGCGAGGCACAGGAATGGCATCCCCAATCATAGGGGGTATTGTTCTGCTAGGAATGGGGAAAGTGGAATTCCGAATGTCGCCCCTTTTCACTGGAGACGGGGCGAAACAAATCTCAAGCACCAAATCGCAAAAAAATCCCGAATTCCAATGTTTAACGGCGACGCGCAGCGGTTTGCGACGAATGCCTCACGCAGAGGCGCTAAGGCGCAGAGACAGCCGCCAAGGCAAGCTATTTACTTGCTACTCGCGCTACTTGCTACCCGCTACTCGCTAGCGCAGCCACAAGAGGGCACTGGCCGGGCGTACCCCTTGCGCACCTGCCAGGCGTAGCCTGGCGGCTAATGGCCAATAGCTAAGAGCCCGCAGCTAATAGCTTTCTTGCTAAATTGTCAAAGAGCGAAATGGCACAATATTTCATTGCCGTGGGCCATTGTAGCAAGTTTGCGCAAAACTTCAAGGCCCGTTTTTGGCCACGGCACGCATGGGGGTTTTTATTCTTTCATAGGGGTGATTATGGTCAAGCTGCGCCACACCGACGATTTTGCGAAACGGCCGAAATCGATGGCAATAGTTCCTCCGCAAAAATCGGCGGTGCTACCCGGTCACAAGGACCTGGGCTACGTGTTGGTAGGGGGTCGGTGTGGCCGCCGACGCTAAAAGCGGCGCCACATTGGCATTTCTGGTTGTAGGCGGCTATATTTGAATACAGGGCCCGATACTTCAGCAGACGGGCCGATCGCACAAAGAGGCATTTTGTGACATCCTTCCGCTTACAAACACCCGTGAGATGTTTTGACATCGGGCTCCGACTGTTGGCACTCTCATAGCTGAGACTGTTGGCCCTTTCACTGCCGGCAACACTGATACTGCCGGCGTTGTTGACACTGCCGGCGGCCCATGCCCAGACCGAAGAGCCGGAGTCGGCCGGCGAGAATGATCCGGATGACAATGGAGACCAACCGTCGGCCGAACCACTGCCACTCACGCCTGCCCAACAGGCGGAGGAACACTATGCCGAAGGTGTCGATGCGATGCGCGCCGGAGACTACGTCGAAGCAGGTAAGCGATTGCGGGCGGCCGTCAGGCTGGTTCCAGACAGTGCCGAGTATCACTACATGCTTGGGTCACTCGCTATGAAAAAGAAAGAGGTGCTCAAAACGTGGCAGTTGTTCCGCAAGGCTATGCAACTCGATCCCGATCATCGAAAAGCAAACTTGGCTTTCGCCCAACTCTGGTTTATGTTCGATAAAATGGGTATGTTCGACGTCGGAAGTTCGCGTGAAAAGATACGCTCGACACTCGGCGCGCCCGATCGCGAGACGACGCACGGTCGGCAGCGGCGAGCCTATTTTGACTTTATGGTCCTCTCGTTTGTGGACGGTCGTCTTTTTTCAGTCATCGACACACGTGACCTTTCGCCCCCAGCCCTGCGGGCTGTCGATACGTTCGACTTAGAAATCGACACCAAGAAATGGACAGTCGCCAGCCGCCAGATCAACGCCCGGTCCGCCCGCGTTGCCTACGTGCCGGTCCGCGAAACCACGCGGAACTGGACCGAGCGAATCGAGAGTCAGCGATTGCTGGGCCTTGCCGCAAAAAACATTTCACTGTCGTCAATCGCCGATAGGCTTCATGCCCAAGTGCTCGAACAATACCCCAGCGCGAAGTGGACCCTCATCGATCAGAGTCGCGACGACTTGGTCTACGAGTGGCGAATCACGAGCAGCAAAGAAACGCCGCCTCAGCACGAGCTATGCCGAAGTCCGTGACCTTGGGGATGCCTTCGGCGCTGAGCAAGACGTTGGATGGCTTGACATCCCTGTGCACAATGCCGGCCGTCAGCGCATCCGCCAGACCTCTGCTGATCTGCGCCACAATCCGGGCGGCTTCCAACGGAGGAAGCGGCTCGCCCTCTCTGTCAGCCAACATTCGATCCAGGCCGCCCGGCAGGTACTCCATAGCGAGAATCGGTGGCTCTTCCTCCTCATCCAAGTCAAGGATGCTTACGACGTAAGCGGAATGCAGTTGACGCAAGAGACCCGCCTCCGTACAGAAGCGCTCTCGTGCCAGCGGGTTTCGCGCCAAGTGAGGATAGAGTCGCTTGATGGCCACGATCCTGCCTTCCTCAACATCCCTCGCCCGATAGACGATCCCGGTCGCGCCGGAACCGAGCTCCTTCTCGATCTGATAGCGTTGCAGTCGTACCTCGCCCACCTCGAAGGCGCGCAGCGCCTCGATCCATCCGGTCCGGAGCT
>JACZUR010000066.1 GCA_022573095.1 Gemmatimonadota bacterium
GGTCAAGCGACGGAGGTTGATCGGCTTTTTATCGTGTCGCGAGTTTGGTGGCAGTGAGGTGTGGGGGGTCGTTAACGAGTTTTTGAAGGCCGGGGATTAGGGAAAAGGGGGCGGGGAGCCGGGAGCAGCGAGCGGGAATCGGGAATCGGGAAGGGGGAATCGTGATTGTTGTTTGGTCTCCGCCGGGAGTCCCGGGCTCGGCGGCTTAATGCAAGAGGCGCGTCATTAATGACGCTGGTTTTTGGCCGAGCGCGCCCTTCAGGGCGGGACTCGCCGGCTTACCGCTTGGGGTAATGCAAAGCCTATGCGAATGTCGCCATGCGGCCAGAGACTTGTATTTCTGCATGAAAGAAGATCTTATTTGGCCTGACAAAGGCAAAGCGATTTCGATGCAACAAACATGAATTCTATGCGCGCATCGGAGCGAACCGCTCCCGGCTCCCCGCTCCCCGTGAGCCTTTACTTGATCCTACTCGGCGCCGCGACCTTCTATCTCACCTTCCTCCTCCGTACCGCCTTTACCATCGACGGCGTGTGGTTCTTTACGCTTCGCGACGACGCCATGATCGCGATGCGCTACGCGCGCAATCTCGCCGAGGGATACGGACTCGTGTGGAACCCCGGCGGACCCAGAGTGGAGGGGTACACCAACTTTCTCTGGGTGCTGTGGATGGCGTTGCTGCATCTGCTGCAGATAGCGGAGTCGAAAATCAGCCTCGTCGTCGGTCTGAGCGGCGCGGTGTTGCTGTTAGCCAACACCTATGTAACGTGGCTCATCGCGCGGCGGCTCGTCGGAAGCATGGGCGCGTTTCTGGCGGCGGCATTGACCGCGTTTTTCTATCCGTTGGTGTATTGGACACTGCGCGGCATGGAAGTCGGGTTGTTGATGTTCCTCACGAGCCTCGGCTTCTTGTTCGCGTTGAGGTGCGATGAGGAGGACGGCGAGAGTAGAGTTCTTGTTCTCGCTGGTCTGTTGGCGCTAAGTCTGCTGGTCAGACCCGATGCCGTCGTTGCGGCGGGCGCAGTAGCCGCCGGTGCGGTCAGCATCGTGCCGCGCGGGAGACGGCTTCGCGCGGCCGCAATAGTTGGATCTTTTGCCTTTGTCTCCGTTGCGGCGTTGACACTCTTTCGACTCTCCTACTATGGAGAGTTTCTGCCCAATACCTACTACCTGAAAGTTAGCGGCGTAACGCTCGCGGAGCGCACGGGGCGCGGCATTGATGTGTTGTTGCCAATGCTCAAGGATCATTTAGCGCTTCCCATACTGCTCTCTCTTTACAGTTTGCGGCGCATCAGGGAGCCGGCGGTCGCTACCCTTTGGACGCTCTTTCTCGGTCACGTGTTTTACTCGATCTATGTGGGAGGTGACGCGTGGGAATTCTTCGGGTATGCCAACAGGTTTCTCACTATCGGGGCGCCGGCGTTGTTTATCCTGACAGCGATATCGCTTGACAGTGCGCGACGCGATCTCGCATCGATCTCAAAGCCTACGTTTGCAAACTCGGCGCCATGGCTGTTACCGCTGGGCGGTGTTCTCCTCATCGCGGTCTTGGCGATGTCGGATGCCCTCAGCGCCAGTTTCTTCCCCTGGTTTCGCTGGGTGCGGTTTTCGATCGCGGTTACCGGCATTGCGACGGTTGGTTTTGGCGTGGCTCTGCTGGTTGGTCACCTGAGAAATGGAAGACCAATGCCCAAGTGGGTACCGTCCGCCCTTGCTGCGTCAGTAGGTCTTGCGGTTTGGTGCGGCACGAACCTACCTGCCGTGGCGGGGCAGTGGATACCTGGCGGTGGGGCGGCATTAAGAGGGGATAACGCATGGGCATATCTTGGTACTGTGCTTCGAGAGGCAACGGCGCCCGGTACGTCTCTGGCTGTGGTGGCAGCGGGCAACGTGTCGTATTTTGCTCATCGACCGACAGAGGACTTGCTTGGCAAGAATGATCCAGTGATAGCGCGAATGCTTCCTAGAGACGAATTTCTTCCCGGACATGACCGGTGGGACTACCAGCACACGGTAAGTGAGCATCATCCAGACGTAATCGTTGCACTGTGGAGTCCGGTAGCTACCGATTACCAGTATCTCTTCGGTGCTGGATATCGGGAAATCGGAACCATGGTTGATGACACAGGGAACAACTACTGCTTCGAGCGGATGGCTGATCAGGAGTTGCCCTGCCGCTGCCAGGACGGATCGTATCCGCACGGAACGATCTGTACCTTGTTGATTGACGAAAACTCAGACGGAACGAACGTGGAGGCCATCCTGAACGCCTGGCTCGGATCCTCACGACCGAACATCAGCTCACAGTGACCGCAAATTCTTCCGGCGTTGTGCGGTCGGTCATCCAGACGCTTAGAATACGTCACTGGGCGAAGAACCTTCTCCTGTTTGCGCCTGCTGCCGCCGCACACTCGCTCCACTATCCCGTCTTCGTCGATCTCTTACTCGGGTTCCTTGCCTTCTCGGCGTTCGCGTCAGCCGTATACGTAGTCAATGACCTGATCGATATTGAACACGACCGACAACACCCGAGGAAAAAACACCGGGCGTTCGCGAGCGGAGCCTTGTCGGTCGGTCACGCTCGACTGCTACTCGCGGTGCTCGGCCTTATCGGTTTGGCCGTCGCATTCAATCTGCCCGAGCAATTCAGCGCCGTGCTCGTAGGCTACCTAGTTCTCAACGTGATCTACTCCCTGGTGCTGAAGAACCTGCTGATGATCGATGTGCTTGCCCTCACGAGCTTCTACGTACTGCGCCTCGTGGCGGGCGGGCTGATCGCGGGTGTCGCACTTTCAGGTTGGTTCATAGCGTTCTTTACTCTCTTGCTAGCTTCTATAGCGATGTCCAAGAGAGTAGCCGAATTGCAGACGAACGACCTGTTGGACCGGAAGAAAGTCCCCGGTCGAGCCTATCGTGTCGAAGACTTCCATGTCCTCTCGATGGTGGGCATCGCTTCGGCCGTATCGGCAATAGTCGTTTACGGGCTCTACATCTCCGACCATGCCGTAGCGACGCTTTATCCTAACCCCGAGTTCCTGTGGGCTGGTCTACCGTTGATGTTGTATTGGGTCGGCCGCATGTGGATTCTAATTGGGCGCGGTGAACTTTCAGATGATCCGGTGGATTTCTTGGTACGCGATCCTACCACGTACGCAGTGGCAGTCGGCGTTGCACTGTCAGTTTGGGTGGCGTCTTTGTCATCCCTCGGCTGAGTGGATGGGATCGAAGAACACGCTCGTCGTCGCAGCCGCCCGGCGGATGGAACCAAGGCTCGCCTTTAAGCGAGTCGATCAAGCCTAGTGCGACCGCCAATTCTGGAGGAACTACGTGGGTGGGGTGGTTCCTGTCATTCTCGTTCCTGGGTCTATCGGCCCCAAACCACTGCCGAGGTTGCCGAGTGCCTCGCTGACGCTCAGACAACAGGTCTTACCGTAGCCCACCGCGGGGCAGGGCTCAGTTACGGCGACGCCGCGTTGAACGAAGGCGGTGCCGTTATCGACATGAGCGGCCTGGATCGAATTCTCGAGTTCGATTCTGAACGGGGATTTGTCCGAGCTGAAGCCGGCTGCACGTTGGAGACGATCTGGAAGACGGTGTTACCGAAAGGCTGGTGGCCGCCGGTGGTGCCGGGAACGATGTACGTAACGGTGGGTGGTGCGGTGGCGATGGACGTTCATGGTAAGAACCATTGGCGCAGAGGGACATTTGGTGATCATGTACAACGGATGACGCTGCTCGGTCGATCTGGTGAGCAGTGGTCGTTAAGCCGGCATGAGCACCCCGAACAATTACAAGCGGCGATTGGGACATTTGGACTAACCGGCACGATCCTAGATGTCACGCTTTCCCTCGAGCGAGTGGTGTCAGGATTTCTCAGTGTGAGATCGTCTAAGTGCGGAACCATCGCGGAAATCATCGAGATGGTCGGCAGGAGTGCAGAGGCTTCGGAGTACTCCGTGGGTTGGGTGGATTGTTTCAGCCGTGCTGGGCGCGGAATAGTGCACACTGCTGATTACTTGTCCGGGGGTCATCATCTCGAGGGGAAGGGGCTTGCCGTCAGTGAGCAGCAGCTCCCCTCTCGGGCCTTAGGACTCGTTCCGAAGCAGTTCATCTGGAGACTTCTCCGAGTGATGACGAACGACGCCGGTATGCGAGCGCTTAACTCGATGAAGTATTGGCTCACCGCTGCCAGAACGAGTTTCCAGTCTCATGCAGCTTTTCATTTCTTGCTTGACTATGTGCCCAATTGGAAGCTGGCGTACGGGTCCGCGGGATTGATTCAGTACCAATTTTTCATTCCCACAGACTCTGCACGAGGAGTGTTTAAGAGAGTGCTTCAAATGCAGCGAGATGCGGGCGTGATGAGCTATCTAGGAGTAGTAAAGCGGCATCGTGTCGGGAAGAGCTCGTGGTCTTATTCAGTCGATGGCTTCTCGCTAGCCCTCGACTTTCCGGCTGTCGCGAAGAATGCGGACCGGCTAACAGTGCTCCTTCGCGAATACGATGTCATACAGGCTGCCGAGGGTGGGCGGATCTATGCTGCTAAGGATTCGGGTAGTGTGGGGATGTTGCCGGGGGCACGCGATCCAGCGTTTAGTAGCGATTTGGCGCGGAGGTGGGAGGGATCCCTTAACTAGCCCCGAACCCAAATCTGTTTGGGACGCAAGCGGTTTGTTAGATTACTAAGATGCACTCTAGCGATATCCGTAAGTCCTTTATCGACTACTTCTTAAGCCGCGGTCACACCGAGGTGCCGTCCTCACCGTTGGTTCCAGCGGACGACCCGACTCTGCTGTTCACCAACGCCGGAATGGTTCAGTTCAAACGGGTCTTCCAAGGTCTCGAGAACCGGGCTTACAAACGGGCTGTCACATCGCAGAAGTGCGTTCGCGCCGGCGGCAAGCACAACGATCTCGAACAGGTAGGCCACACCGCTCTCCATCACACCTTCTTCGAGATGCTCGGCAACTTCAGTTTTGGAGACTACTTCAAGAAGGAGGCAATCGAATACGCCTGGGAGTGGGTCACGAGCAACGAGTACCTCGGCATTCATCCCGACCGGCTGTACATGTCCGTTCACCGTTCGGACGACGAAGCCCGAAAGCTCTGGCGCGAGGTAACCGGCGTCTCGGACGAACGAATCTACGGCATGGGCGACAAAGACAACTTCTGGCAGATGGGTGATACGGGACCGTGTGGACCGTGCTCCGAGGTATTTATAGATCTACGTGAGGGGAATCGGGAAAGGGGAAGCGGGAAGCGTACATCCCGCTCCCCGCTCCCCGCTCCCTCATCGAGCGAATTCGAAGCTCTCGCCGAGTCCGGTGACTTCGTCGAGATATGGAACCTGGTGTTCATGCAGTTCGACCAGGCGGCCGACGGCTCCCGCTCTCCGCTCCCCGCTCCCTCAGTCGATACCGGTGCTGGGCTTGAGCGAATAGCTGCGGTGATGCAGGGTGTAGAGTCTAACTTCGACACGGATCTTTTCAAACCGATTATAGAACGCGCGGTGGAACTGATCGGGCGACCTTACGACCGCGGTCCCGAGGGAGCTGCGTACCGCGTACTCGCCGACCACGCGCGCGCTATTGCGTTCCTCCTCGCCGACGGGGTGTACCCGTCCAACGACGGGAGGGGCTACGTCCTTAGGAGAGTGTTGCGTCGGGCCGTGAGACACGCCTATCTGATGGGTCGTTCAAAGCCGACTCTGGTCGATCTCGCGGAAGTAGTGATAGGCGAGATGAAGGAGTTCTATCCGGAGTTGGCTGCGAAGGCTGATGACATCATCGCGGTCACTCGGGGGGAAGAGGAACGTTTTCTGGAAACGATAGAGGGAGGGCTCGCTCGGCTCGAAGATCTCATGTCCTCGGGCACGGGTACTCTCTCCGGTGAGCAGGCTTTCAAGTTGTACGACACTTACGGCTTCCCGATTGACCTGACAGAGATAATCGCGCGGGAGAAGGGCTGGAGCGTCGACGTACCGATTTTCGAGAAATATCTCGCTGAGCAACAGGAAAGATCTCGTTCGGCAATCGGAAACAGATCCGGTGCCGCGACTGCTTCTGTAATCGGTAAGCGAAAAGGTAAGTTTCAGCGTGTGAAGCCCCGCGTGCGGCAAAAGTTTGTGGGTTACCAGACAACCGATGCCGAGACGGATATCCTGGCTTTTAGACAATCGAGTGATCGTTTGGATCTCGTACTGCACGAGAATCCTTTCTATCTGGAGTCCGGTGGCCAGGTCAGCGACACTGGGCAGATCGAAGGGCAGGGTTGGGAACTCGAGGTAACGGAGGTCGCCGCCCACGGCGGGAAGACGTTTGTCTCCGGCTCGTACGAGGGTCCGTTTGAGCCCACGCCCGTTCGAGCGCGCGTAGCAGAGCAGCGTCGCCGTGACATCGAGCGAAATCACACGGCGACGCATCTTGTTCACGCCGCGCTGCGCTCGGTTCTGGGCAAGCATGTCCGGCAGGCAGGTTCGGTGGTCGATCCCAACCGACTGAGGTTTGATTTTTCTCACCAGGGACCTCTGAGCGACGAGGAGTTACGTAACGTCGAGCAGATTGTCAACGAAGGGGTATGGCGGAACGCAGAAGTCGATACGCATGAGTTGCCATACAGAGATGCGATTGAAAGAGGGGCGATGGCTCTGTTCGGTGAGAAGTACAGCGACGTAGTGCGAGTCGTCGATATTCCGGAGCTATCGCTCGAACTGTGCGGGGGTACTCATGTCCGGAGTACGGGTCAGATAGGCCTCTTCAGTTTTGTCGGTGAATCTGGTGTCGCAGCCGGCGTGCGTCGCATCGAAGCAATCACCGGTAGAGGTGCCTACGTAGGGATGCGGAACGTCCAGGAGCACGTTCAGCGGGCTAGCGAGATTCTTCATACGAGTCCCGAACATGTGGCGAAGAAGGTCGATACGCTGCTGAATGAGAAGCGAAAGCTGGAAAAACAGGTGCGGGAGCTCGTTAAGTCGGGTGGCGGGTCGCTTGCCGAAGCGGGGGAAAAACATGAATTGGGTGATACGACGCTCACCGTTGCATCCACGACGGTCAGCGACCGTCGACAGATCGGTGTCATGATCGACTCATTCCGTGACAAGTCAGCGAAGGCAATTTTGGTGGTGTTTGCCGCTGGTGATAGGCCAGGTATACATGTCGGCGTAACGGACGATCTGATTGCGAACGGAGTGAAGGCAGGTGTTATCGTCGACCGTATCGCGTCGCTTGCGGGCGGGAGGGGTGGCGGAAGACCCCACTTTGCCTCGGCGGGGGTGAGTGATCCATCCAAAGTTCCCTACGCACGATCGAGAACCCCTGGTATAGTTGCGGAAGCATTGGGTCTGAGGATGGATGTCTGAACTCAGCGAGTGGCTAGAACCGCGGCTGACCGGCGCTCCCCCGACCTTGCGTGAACGCATCCTTGCCGCCGTCGACGCGGACGGCGATTCCCCGTTCCCCCTTCCCTGTTCCCTGCTCTCTGATCATTTGAGGGACTTGGCCGAACAGATTCTTGAAGACGTCAAGAACGCCGGAGACTCCGCTGTGGCGCTGGATCTTCTGGCTGCCGACGCCCTGATAACCTTCGCCTGCGAGGCTCTAGCCGAGAGCGACCCGGGCGGTCTGGCGGAGATCAAGTGATAGACGTTCACAGCCACTTGTTGCCCGGGGTCGACGACGGGTCGAGGTCGGTGGAGCAGTCAGTGGAGGTCTTAGGTCGCTTTGCCGCGGCTGGGGTAACTGACGTGATCTTGACGCCTCATATCAAAGCCTCCGGGATTCTGGATTACGGGGAGGAGATGCTTACGATACGGCAGGAGGCTTACACTGCGCTTTCGGCAGACGCGCCCGGGGAGATTCGGCTGCACCTTGGGTTCGAGATCATGCTCGATGACGTCCTCGGCGCTAAGGAGCTTGCTGACCGGAGGTACTCCCTGGCGAGCTCGCGATATTACCTCGTGGAATTCCACCCTTCGGTGGCGATGGGCAGCGCGGCGAACGTGATTGCTCATATCGCCCACCACAATGTGATCCCCGTGGTAGCCCATCCGGAACGGTATGCCCAACTCAACGCAGCCGCGGCGGCGGTTTGGGTGGAGCGTGGAGCCAAGTTCGCGGTCGACGCCACGACTCTTACCGAGGCGTCGCGCCGCGGGAAACGTGCGCGCATGCTATTGAATCAGGGGCTGGTGGCGCTCGTTGCTGCGGACAACCATGGAGGGCAAAGGTCGATCGTAACGGCAGCGAGATTCCTCGAAGAACGTGAATGCAAGCCAGTGGTAGATGCTCTTACCAGAGGTAATCCTCAGGCGATACTCGACGACGGAGAAATGACTGACGTCCCCCCCGTAGAACTTCCGGAGAGGTTTTTTGATAGTGTCAAAATGTTTCTTGGGGGATAAGGGGAGCGGGAAACGGGAAGCGGGAAACGGGAAGGGGTGGATGGGGGGACTAGCCCTCCGGCCTTCTAACCGTCAAACCCTCTATAACTGGAGAACTGACTCTGATTGATCTAGGCAACAAGGCCGCGCTCGTGACGGGCGGTTCCCGGGGTATAGGAGCCGCTACGGCGCGTTTGTTGGCCCAAGCCGGTGCCTCAGTGGCTCTTACCTACAAGAGCCGTGAAAAAGACGCTCAGGAGGTGTTGGAGAGCCTAGAAAAGGGCTCCGGTACTTCCCACGTGTCGATTCAGGCCGACCTGGGACGTGCCGATGAGTGCGAGCGATCTGTAGACGCTGCTACGAAGGCGTTTGGCCGGTTGGATATCCTGGTCGCCAATGCAGGTATCTGGCCGCCGGCAGCAGTGCCGCTCAAGGAGATGGATCCGAGTCGGTGGCACGAAACGCTCAAAGTGAACCTCGATTCGGTCTTCTATTGCTGCCGCGCGGCGTTGAACGTAATGAACAACGGATCCAGCATCGTGATCGTCAGCAGCACCGCGGCACAGCGGGGAGAGGCTTTTCATGCCGACTATGCCGCGTCGAAGGGTGCGATCGTGTCGCTGGTAAAGTCGTTGGCTGTTGAGGCCGCACCAGACGTCACAGTTAATTCTGTGGCCCCTGGATGGGTGGATACCGAGATGTCTGAGAAACCATATGGGAGGGAGTCGGGAGCGGGAAGGAGGGAGATCGAAGCCGCCATTCCGTTGGGACGGGTGGCGCAGCCGGAGGATATTGCGGGGCCGATCGTGTTTCTCTGCTCGCCGTTAGCGAGGCATATCACGGGGGAGGTGCTGAATGTGAATGGGGGGAGTGTTCTATGCGGATAAGCGGGCAGTCGGAGCAGGGAGCAGGGAGCGGGGAGCAGTTTGATGAGGTTGTTCAAGCGTTCCTTCGTTCCCTCGTTCATTCGTGCAGCGTGCAGAGTACTCAGGAAAC
>JACZUR010000067.1 GCA_022573095.1 Gemmatimonadota bacterium
AGCGATGTTTATTCCTTCGATCCCTGCAACGTGTAGTTTTGCCTGAACAGCGTCGGACATGCTAGTGGCGATCGAGTCGCGGAACTCGATGTCGTTGATCCCGTGTTTTGCCATGCCATCACGTACACCCGCACGAATCGCGTTCAAGACAGCCGCTTCGACTGCACGGCGATCACCGATACGCTGATACAGGGTCACCACGTCTTCGGACCCCACCCGATAGCGAACGGCGACTTCCACATCGACGGCCATCTGCTCACGTGAAAGGGCGTCCATTGTTTCGATCATGCCCCCACCCGGAAACTGGATCTCGCGAATGCTGAACTTTTCCACCTGAGCCCAGGGCCGTACAATGTGGATGCCCGAGTTCAGAGATCCCTCATCCACTATACCGAAAGCGTGGACGACACCCACCTCACCAACGCCTATCACCACCAACATTGATGAGGCTGCCAACACGGCTCCGAGGAGAGCGGCTCCCGCTCCCGCCGCTCGAACGGGTAGACGCGTCTGACTCTTTCCACCCCCGATTACAACAGCGGCGATACCGGCCAGAAGAAGTACGATACCTATTAGACCTAGACCCATGATTCCACTCCTTGTTCGATAAATGTTGTTTGTAGTATGGAAGTATCTACATGTTGCACCAGCAGGGGAAGGTGAGGTTGGTGACGGGTGTCACGGTGGAAAACGGACTCGGTCTGCATAGATAGTACGGCCGGCACGGCGTGAGCAGACGTCGTCGCGGTTTAGGGCTCTTGACCCCCCGACCCCTGGGAGCGATATTGGCCCCCCTAGAACTGCCGTGGTGGAGAGGGGATCGATGGCTTGGAGAGAAATAGACGTAGACGACGAGACTTGGTACGTTCAACCGGCTGCCGAGCTGCGCGCTAACCAGTCTCTGTGGCAACTTATGCTCTCCTTCAGGTCCACGGAAGGTGAGAACCGTAAGTCATTTTGGACTACGTACCCGATCGAGTCGACGTCTAAGTCTTCCATCTTTACCCAGGCCGAGAACATCACTGACGAGGTGCTAAAGCAGGTGTTGACGGAGCACGAGAATTGAGGATCGACTGATCCCTCGTGCAGACTCCGCTGCAGGAACTTAGACGAATCGCCGAATCGGTTGGCATGCTCACCGGACAGACTGTCCAGGATGTTACGATACGTTCGGACTGCCGGCAGTTGCGCATCACGCTGATGGATGACGCCATTCTTCTGGTTTCGGCTCACGTCGACGAGGCGGGGAAGCCTCGTCTGGACGTAGACCTCGTCAAGGTGGACGTGGAACGCGACCAGCGGCAGCTGGAAGTGGAATTTGAGAAACAGGGTTGAGATTATCGCCTGCGCGCACGATCATGATGCTGGCTAGGCGAGAGAGAAGTAGGTGTCTGCATGGCTGAAACGCCGCTGAATTCCGAGGACCAGCGGATAAGATTTGAAGAGTTCGATCTGCAGGTGGAGTCCGGCGGCCGCTGCTCGGCCAAGGTCGTTCTGACCTGGAATGACGATGACGAATTTGTCGGTACCGCAGATGGGCTGGACTCGCAGACGGGTCAACTCAGATGCGCCGCGAACGCCACCTCCCGTGCGTTAGAGAAGGCTTTTGGCGAGGGACTGTCTCTCAGCGTTCTGGGTGTGAAAGCTATCAAAGCTTTCGATGCTGTTCTGGTGGTGGTTTCCCTCACCAGCCACTCGGGAGGACAGGATCAACGGCTGGTAGGTTCGTGTATGATAGACGGAGCGCTGGCCCGAGGTGCAGCCCTCGCGGTCCTGAGCGCGACTAACAGGCTACTGGCTAACGCTATCTCTTCACGCTAATCCGGGGGAAGCCGGCATGCGTAAATTTGCCTGGATATCCGCTCTCTTAGCCATCCCCGGTTGCTCTACTGCTCCCTCTAATGCTACTGTAACCGTCCTTCCCGTCCCGCCATCCCATGTCCAAGGCCCAGATCAAGCGCTAACTGATGAGGAAGTTCTGGAGCTGCTCCGTGGCTTGCAGTATCGAAGCCTGACCCCGGGTTCCGATCACATTCGCGGCACGCTGGACGCAAGTTGGGACGGTGTCGGGGCTCTCGATCTGGATGCGAGGGGCGAGGAATTGGAAAGGCAGCGGCACGGCGCTGCCAGTTCGGTGATCCCCGAATATGACATCGATGTGGAGTCGTTTGCCAACCACGAGCGCGTACAGTACTTCATCGACTTCTTTCAGGGACCCGCTCGTCCGCGCTTTGCAGTTTGGCTGAACAGACTTCCCCGTTATGAAGGTATGATCCGATCGGTATTCCGCGCGAGAGGATTGCCGGAAGACTTGGTTTTCCTAGGGTTGATTGAAAGCGGCTACTCCAACACAGCCGTCTCGATTTCCAGGGCGGTGGGAATGTGGCAATTCATGTCCCGCACCAGTACCGCCTACGGGCTGCGAACCGATGATTGGGTAGATGAACGCCGTGATCCGTTTAAGGCGACCGACGCGGCGGCGCGGTATCTATCGGATCTCCACGACCGTTTCGGGGCCTGGTATCTGGCCGCCGCCGCATATAACGGAGGTTCGGGTCGCATATCGCGTGGTATCCGCCGGTTGCGTGACGATTCGCTCTCGGACCAGACCTTCTTCGATCTTTCAGAGAGAAGATACCTGAGGATGGAGACCCGGGACTACGTACCCAAGCTCATCGCCGCAACCATGATCGCCAAGGATCCGGCGATGTACGGATTTGACAGTGTCACCGCCATGGAGCCGCTCGCCTTCGATGAAGTAACGGTTACTGGGTCTGCCGGTTTGGATGTTCTGGCGCAACTCGCCGACACAGCCACTGCCGCTTTGGTGGAACTCAACCCGCAATACTACAGGAGGATCACGCCGCCGGGCGAACGCTCAGTGGTGCGTGTGCCCAAGGGTGCCGGTACTCTGGTAGCCCTCCGCTACGCGGAACTGGCGGAGAGTGAGCGAGTGAACTTCCTTCAGCACAGAATCCGAAGGGGCGAAACGCTGGGTCTGATTGGGCGGCGCTACCGGGTTACGGTGCAACTTCTCATCGCTGCCAATCCGGGAATTCGACCCCGCAGGCTGGGCGTCGGGCAGCGCATTGCCGTTCCGGTATCGAGCGCGGCCAGAAACGGTTCCGTCGCACCGTTGCCGAGTGCGCGGACTGCGCCCACTGGCGGGGGCCGGTACCACACGGTTTCCAGAGGCGAATCCCTGTGGTGGATCGGACGGCGCTATGGCGTTTCGGTGCGGGATCTAAGGCGGTGGAACGACATCGCACCGAGCGAGTATCTCATTGTCGGTCAGCGACTCGTTGTCGGAGGGGGTTCGTCGGTACACCGAGTGCGCCGGGGCGAAACACTGTGGCTGATTGCCCAGAGGTACGGGGTGGAGACTGGCGAGTTACGAAGCTGGAACGACCTCGAATCAGGGTCAATAATTCGAGCTGGTCAGCGTCTTAGAATTGCTCCTCGTTTCGGCGAATAACGGCTTCGTAGTACCCATCCATAATGTGAGACGCATACCCGTTACGGGGGTCGATTCCGGCATGGAGAAGTTCCTGAACTCGTACCGGACCTCTGTTATAGGCCAGTAACGCCATGTCCGAGTCGGGTCCGTACCTCGATAGCAGCTCAGCCAGGTGTCTGAAGCCGATTTCGAGATTCTTTGCGGGCTCGAACAGCTCGGCAGGCGTGATTCCCGGGTAGAAATGTCTCGCCGTTTCCGGCATCACCTGTGCCAAGCCGATAGCCCCCACCGAACTGACTGCCCGGGGATTGAACCTGCTCTCGGTCCAAACCAATCGGAAGGCCAGCTCCGGATCGATACCCTCGTGCAGGGCGCGGTCGTGAATCAGAGTCGCAAGGTCCGCTGAGATGCCATAACGGGCTAAATACCGAAAAAGCCGCTCGCTGCGCTGGAGCCTGAGCTTGGTCAGTTCCAATTCGCCCTGGGTTGCGTGCAGCGCTTGTTCGGCAGCCGATCGGGGCCCGAACCCAGTGGAGTAAATCTTGGAAGACACAGCCGCTACCCCGAGCACGAGAAACACCATAGCCACCGCAAACGCCAGTCCACTCAGCAGCAGACGCTGAGTCTGAGTTGACGTCGGCAACGCCGTAGGCTGCCAGACTGTTAGTTCTTCAGTTACTTCCACTTAGCTTCTCTGTCTCGACAGGTATTAACGCGGCAAACGCCCGTCAGGTTTCAGCGTTCCAATCGCCGCTAGCTCCACCCGACTTCTTCAGCAGCCTGATGCCGCCTATTTGCATAGCGTGTCCTGTTGCCTTGACCATGTCGTAAACCGTCAATAGCGCAACCGACGTCGCCGTTAGAGCCTCCATCTCCGCCCCGGTTCGGGCCGAAACCTGAACCGTGGTTGTGACCCTGACTCCAGGCAGTTCGGGATCCAGTTCCGCAACCACATCGGTGTGACCCAACTGCAGCTGGTGACACAGTGGTATCAGTTCGGCGGTGCGTTTCGCCGCCATCGTGCCCGCTAGTTCGGCGGTGATCAGCACATCACCCTTGGGGCCGCGGTTTTCGGCGATCAACTGAGCCGCCTCGGCGCTCATCGTGATGACGCCCTCGGCAACCGCTTTGCGGTCGCTCACCGCCTTCTTGCTCACGTCCACCATTTTGGCTCTGCCCGAGGAGTCGATGTGCGACAGTTTCACGCAAGCTCCTCCAGTTCACGTCCCAAAACCGCCAACGCCAGCTGAGGATTCACGTTGCCCTGTGCAGCCAGACGAGTCGCCTCGATCTTCTTTAACGCCTCCAACGTCCTTCTTAGCTTGCCGTTTCCAGGGCTCGTCGCGTCCCTCAGGCGATCCCGGAGGCTCAGCGCCATGGCATCCAAAGTGTCGGTGAAGGCGCCTCTGGCGGCCCAAGGTTGTTGGCGAAATGCTTTCCGGGCGAATCCTCCGTCCCCTGCCTCGGCCGTCTCGAGAAAAGCCGCCGCGTCGGCTTCCGCTCCCGCGGCGTCTCCCGCCGCTATCACCTGACCTATGGATCCGTCAGCCGAAAGAACTCGCCTCTGAAGAGCGGTCCCAGATGCGTTCTCGTCCATCTCGGTGTGGATGAACCTCTCTACCGCCGAGTCCGCCACCCTGCCGATTCGTAACGGCACGAGTCGAGAGCGGATAGTGGGCAACAGGGCCTCAGCTCTGCTCGACGTCAGGATGATCACCGTGTCCTCCAGCGGTTCTTCCAGGACCTTCAGCAGCGCGTTCGCCGCCTCCTGGCTGGCCTGCTGCACCACCAGTCTGTCGGCGTCGCCCAATACGAAGACCTTTCTCTTGCCGCTGTACGGTGTCAGCCCCGCTATCCGGTGGAGTAACCGAATAGCCGCAATGGGGTACCCGATCATGCCTTCCGGCGAGCTGTACTTCGGCTCGGCCCTCCGGTCCGCCATGGCGGCCGCCAAGAGTTCCTGCGCCTCCCCAATCTGTTTGCTCGGGTCCGTCGCCTTCGGGCGGGCTATCGGAACGAACCAATGCAGGTCGGGGTGCGTCAGCTTGCGTACCTGTCTGCAGGGTGCGCAGGATCCGCAAGGAGCTCCAGGACCGCCCTCGCACAAAAGGCCCTGGCCAACCCATAGTGCCACGCGCTGCTTCCCGACGCCGGCTGGACCTGTGAACAGGGATACTTGCGGAAACCGGCCGATAGCGAGACTGCTACCAAGCCGGTCTAGTAAGGCTTCGTGTCCGTACACGGGATGCATTCCCATGGAAGGCCAATGTAATCGTTTGCGGTTCGAGTTGGTAGCGCGAATCACATAAGTCGCTGTGTGGCAAAATCTTGCGCTCAGAGGAGTACACCGGCCAAGGCCAGAAAAAATGGTATTATGGCGCTACGCTGTATCCATGATGTCGTTATGATGTCGCATTATGGTTTGGGAAGAGAAGTTGGTTCCAGGGGCCTATCGACCCCTCCAAATCTTCCACCGGTCGACGATCCGGCTACCCTGCACAACGACGAACTCGTCGTGGCAGGCCGTCGTAAGACAGGAGTGATTGGGTAGAATCCGAATTTTCTGTCCCGGCGTCATGCGACCGGCAAGGATGCCGTGTTCCTGGCTCAGTGAGGTGACTTTGACCCGATCTTCGAGCGTGGCCCTGTCATAGTCGGCATACACTTGCCCGAAGCAGGCTTCGCCGGCCGGCCCCGGGTCCTGGGACAGCGAGAGCGCTCCGGCATCGATCACGCTGTGGGAGGCTTGTGTAGGTACTGAGACAACGCTCGCGAGCACGCTTGTGGCGCAGTCTGCTATATCGCACGAACTCAGCGCGACCTGGGAATAGTCGAACAGCGCATAATTTCCGGGTCGAACTTCGCTGACCCCGGCAAGGTTCTGGACGTGGCACATGGCCGGCGTTGAGCCGGTGGAAACGGTCTCGCATCGGATGCCGGTCTTGCCGAGGCGGCTGGCGAGTTTCGTAATGAGTGATCGCTCGCTCTCTGCTACCGCCTCGATTTGTGCTACGCTATCAGCGTGGTAACTGTTGCCAGAGTGCGAAATAAGACCACCAAAGGTGAGTAATTGGCTGTCGCTCAACGACGTGGCCAGGGCAAGGGCTGTCTCAGACTCGGGATCGACGCCGGCTCGGTGATACCCACAGTCGACTTTCAAGAGTACCTCAAGAGGCGCGCCGAATCTCTCCAGTGCTTCCACCGTCTCAGCCGAATCGGCAACAACCCTCAGTCGTACCCGTTCGGCGAGTTGCACCGCTTCGCCGATACGGCTGCGGATCATCGGAAACGCCCAGGTGATGTCGTCGAACCCGTGGTCGGCGAACACTCCAGCCTCGTAAAGGGTCGACACCGTAATCCCCGTGGCACCCAGCGACCTCTGAAGCTCGGCTATCTCCAGGCACTTGTGACTCTTCACATGGGGCCGGAGTGAGACACTTAGACCCTGGGCCTTCGCCGCCATGCGCTCGAGGTTGGCCTGGAGCCTGTCCAGGTCGAGCACTAGAGCCGGAGTTGGGAGGTCAAAAATGGAGTCAGAGTTCACGCAGTATTCCCGCGACGCGTTGCAAGTTCCCGACAAAGACTAACATCCGGCAGGCATCCACGGGCGGATTATGCCATAATTGCAGCTATCTACGAGCGGGAGCCCTAATTCATGTCATTATGGCGCTATTTTGTGGCATCGTTGGTGCATTAGTTGGTCGTGGAGCCGGCGATGGTAGCCGGTAACAGGATGATTTAGAGCTTAAGGAGGTTCAACAATGTCACTGTATCCAGTACTTCGTCGCAGCGGATTCCCATCGGGGCTCGACTTTTGGAGGTTCGGGGATGTGGACCGGGTGTTCGACCGCATCTTGGGATCTGTCGGTCGTGATAACGGGAGTTGGTTTCCCGCTGTCGACGTGAAAGAAACGTCGGACGAGATAACGTTCCACGCTGAGCTTCCCGGTCTCAAGGCCGAGGATGTGAAGGTGCAGTTAGAGGGCGACGTCCTGACGATTAGCGGTGAGAAGCGCGCTCAGACCGAGAGCGAAGGTGACTATCGCATCGTTGAGCGGCGCTACGGGAAGTTTGTCCGCAGCTTCACACTGCCCGAGTCGGCCGACGCCGAGAAGATCGGCGCGGAGTACAGCGACGGGGTGTTGACTGTAACGCTCGCGAAGCTGGCCAAGTCCAAGCCGCGGAACGTGGATGTGAAAGTGAAGGCTAAGTAACTACAGCCGGATGGCTGAAGAGAGCCCGGCCGCTGAGAGGTGGCCGGGTTTTTTTGTGCGTTTGCGAGGGGCTTTCGTCGCGCTCAGCGGCGCACGCCGTAGCCGATTTTTCAGCCATGGAAAGAACAGGAAGTGGCGTTCCTCGAAGCGGCCAGGAATGTTGACCGATCTACGTTGGACGGGTCACGCCACCTCATCGGCGGGAAGAGCGCTATCAACCGAGTGGCCTACCATCGGTTCGGGCCTCAATGTGCCTCGGAGGACCGGGGCCGTCTCGGTCCGGTGCAGGACGAGGCGGTCAGCGGGTGCGGTCACGGTGGGTAGTGTGAGATTGTTCGGCGATCCCGCGAGCGTGGGACTCAGCCGCCAGCCCCGCAGCATGATGCCTGCGACAGCGGCGTGGGAGAGCACCGCGACCAGAATCAGGGCTTGGAAGGGGAATCCGACCAATGCCCCTGCCGAGATCACGAGCAAACGCAGATCGCGGTGTTTCATCCGGTCGAGCAAGTCATGGGGATAGGCCAGAGTGTGCCGCTGGGCGAATTCCTTGGTCACATAGCTGGCGAGAATGAACCCGGTTGCCGCAACGATACCCACGGTCAAGGGGAGAACACCGGGGGCATGCCTTGCGTACGCGGTGACGATTGCCAGAGTGATGGCCAGATCGGCATAGCGATCGAGCATCGTGTCCAACCACGCGCCCCGCGGCGTCGCGATCCCCTTCAGTCGTGCGACCTCGCCGTCACAGCCGTCGATGACCGACGCAGCATGTATCAGCAGGCCACCGAGGGCGGCGACTACGTAACCTCCGGCGGCAAGCAGCCCCGCACCGATCAGGCTTATGAGGAAGGAAGCCACCGTGATCTGGTTGGGCGTAACACCGGTTTGTACGAGGTACTTGGACAGGCGAGTGGAGAGCGGACGATTGATCCACTGAGAAACGAAGCCGTCCTGACCGCCCTTGTTCAGAGAGGAGAGTAGTTGCCGCTCCGCTTCGACGAGCGTCTCGGGTGTGTCGACATCCAGCCAGCGGCACCCAGTGACGTCGATCGGCCGTACCACACCACGAGACGCCAACTCCGCGATTGCGTCTGACAGTTGGTGTCGGCCACCCAGGCTGACTTTCTCAATTGCCAGGAAGATCTCCGGTGCGCACAAGAACGCCCCGGTGTCTATGCTGTCCCACTCGGCCAGGCCCTTGCCGATCTCCACAACTCGGCCGCTGAGGCAACGGACTCTGGTAGCGTCGTTCAGGTCGAAGACTCGGTGATGATTACGATCGACCGCCAGGCACACCTCACCACTGGCGGGAGGATCGGCCAGCAGCTTTTTCAATATCTCCGGATCGACTAAGTGATCGGCCATCAGGAGGAAGAACGGCTGGACTCGGAGATGGCTGGCTGCGGCACCGGTGCTGGCACCGTTGCCCTTTGACCAGTTGTGAGCATTGGCACAGGATACCTCGAGGCCGAGCCGGTCACACAGTTGGTGGACGTGACTGCTGACCTGCTCCTCTTCGTGCCCGACCACCACAACAAACTGTCGCACCCCGACAGTGGCACAGGCGCGAATGGCTCTCTCGATCAGGGACTGGCCCAACAACTGGGTCAGAGGTTTGGGCACCTCCGAGTCCATGCGCATGCCCTGGCCGGCTGCCAAGATGACGGCAGGCGGGGGTTGGGTAGAG
>JACZUR010000068.1 GCA_022573095.1 Gemmatimonadota bacterium
CGGTTCGGTCGTCGATTCGGTGTCGAGCAACGGGTAAACGCTATGTCCGACGGAATCCCTGCCAGTAGCCTCATCGAGTCCGTCTCCACTAAGCCTAGCCACAATCACGGTGATATTGTCGGGTCCTCCCCGCTCATTGGCCAGGTCGATCAAGTGGCTGCACGCGTCGGGCAGGTCTTCATGCTTGGTGACGGCCTCGGCTATCTCGTCCTTGTTAACCAGACCTGACAGGCCGTCGGAGCAGAGTACGACGGTATCTCTACGTCGCGCTGTTTGGTGGGTCAGATCAACCTTGACCGTGGCCTCGGGCCCCAACGCCTGGAGGATGATGTTGCGACGTTCGCTCTGTTCGGCTTCTTCCTCGGTCAACTCACCTGCATCAACTAGCCTCTGCATGAGGGATTGGTCTTTGGTGAGTTGGATACCCATGCCATCGCGCACGAGGTATGCACGCGAGTCGCCAACCTGAGAGAGATAGATGTTCTCCCCCAAAAGGCCCATCGCCGTCGCCGTGGTACCCATCCCCCTGACTTCGGGGCGTTCGCGCGCGTACTGATAGATCGCCGTGTTCGCCTTCTCAACGGCTTCGCGGAGTCGATACGCGAACCGCTCAGAAGTTTGGTCTTTGTCATTGACCCATTCCGTCGACATGTGGTTGTAGATCGTGTTTGCCGCAAGCTCGCTGGCGACTTCCCCGGCCGCCGCACCACCCATTCCGTCTGCAACTACCAAGAGAGTCCCTTTAGAGCCTAACTCATGTTCCCGAACCTCCGGCTGTAGAGATGAGTTCTTGGTAGTCAGGTCCGCAACGATGAAACAGTCTTCGTTGTGGTCGCGTGCCTGGCCGACATCGGTCTTACCAAAGACCGACACCTTTACACTGCGATTCTTCTTAGATCCGAATAGCGCCACCTAGCTGCACCTATACATGTTCTTCAATGATTGATACGCATCACGTTCTGGCATGATGTCTAGCGCCTTGTCAATCCAGCGGCAGCTTCCGTCCAAGTTGTTCTGCGTGAAGTACATATCCGCTACCATCTGAGCGGCCTGGGCCTTGAGATTGTCAGGCACTCGCGGATTGTCGTGAATCCGCATGGCCTGGCGCCGCAACGAATCTAGTTCATTCATACTGGGACTTCCATCAATCGCGTCCAGAATGTTGAAGAGCTGTGCATCGATCTCTGTGCTGTCCACAGGCTGAAATATGGGGTTAGCTGGCGTGATCGGTGTGGGCCCCCCCGCGCCGCCGCCGCCAACTACCCGATCCTGTTGAACTGGAGGATTGGCGTTTTGCTGAGACGGCGTCTGTGTCTGGAGCGCGTTCCCGGTCCGCTGCCCGCCGGTCCCACCGCCACCTGATGGCGTTCGAACGGTCGCCTGCTGGGCGACCGGTTGTGTCTCAGCGGTGGTATTTTCAGTAGTGGAGGTGTCGACGGACACTGCTCCGGAGTCACCTCCCATCACAACGAAAACGGTGATACTGGCTCCGGCTAGGAAAATGAACCCGGCGGCGATCAGTCCAACCGATGATTTCTTCTTTTCCGCTGATAGTGGTTGGGGGACAGGTTGTGGCGTGTCCGGTGTCACAGCCCGGGGTTCGGCACCCGCTGCCTGTGTCTGAGGAACCATCTGCGCGGTCGCCTGGGCAGTCGCTGCAACCTCACCTGCGTCGATGAGCTGGGTGGCGTCATCAACTGCAGGAGTTGGCGCGAAGCCGGCCCCACCTGCCGCCGTTGCTACCGCCTTCCCGAACTCGTCCGCATTTGCGAACCGTTCCGATGGCATCCTCGCCAGTGCTTTGTCCATGGCGGCTTGTAGATTCGGCGGGAAGGTGGTTCCCTGCATCACCTGGGCGAGCTTCATCGGCTGGTCCGTGAGCCGCTTTATCATCATTTCCTGTGCGGTCTCGGCCTGGAAGGGCAGACCGCCGGTAAGCATGCGGAACAGTACCAGCGCGATCGAATAGATATCGCTCCTGCCGTCGAGAACATCGCCCGAGAGTTGTTCCGGGCTCATATACTCGGGTGTGCCGACAACAAGGCCGGTTTTCGTTACGTTCTGGCCTTCCTCACCGCCAACAGCCTTGGCTATACCGAAATCAACCACCTTCACCAGGTCTGAACCATCTCGCGCCTTCGTCACCATGATGTTATCGGGCTTGATGTCGCGGTGGACGATTCCCAAGTCGTGTGCCGCTTGTAACCCGTCAGTGCACTGCTTGAGAATGTTTGCCGCACGGTCGGGCCGAAGTGCACCCTCTCGTTTGAGCAGGTCGGTGAGGGCCTCACCCTCGATGAACTCCATTGCGAGATAGATTAGGCCGTCGGGAGTTTCACCGAAGTCGTAAATACCGCACACGTTGGCGTGGTTGATCCGGGAAGCGTTTGCCGCTTCACGATTGAATCTGGCTATGGCGTCTGGATCATTGGCCATGCTCTGCGTCATGACCTTTATCGCGCTCATTCGGCCCATCTTGACGTGTTCGCCGAGATAGACCGCTCCCATTCCGCCTTCACCGAGCTTCTTTTTTATGTGATAGCGGTCAGCTATTACGGACCCGACCAGATCGGCGGTTCTCGCGGCCGAACGGAGTGTTGAACCGTCGTTGGGACAAAACTTAGTTTCGTCGGGCCATTCCTTGCCGCAGGTCGTGCAGACCTTCACTGCATCTCCACTCTGAGTAGCTTGTCTCCAACCAAGAAACGCGAACCGTTCTTTAGCGCGACATCGCCCCGCACCGACACCGCGGTGCCGTTCCGGCTTCCCACGTCGGCTACGACGAAATCTGCGTCCTCTGACCGGATCTCGGTGTGTTTGCCGCTCATCGAGGGATCGTACGGAAACAGCCAGTCTCCGGTGTCTCTACCAATAATTACGTTTCTTCCCGGAGACAGATGGATCGAGTCTCGCGAGCTGCCGTCGGCTCTGTGTTGGGTGAGACAGGCGATGTCCGCCTGCGGGGTGAGGCTGCCCAGTCTGCGCGTCGCGTCCAGCTCCGGTGGGTTGGGTCCCGGGTAGCCAAGACGTCTGAAGCTGATCACTTGAGATCCAACGAGTATCTTGTCGCCGTCCTGAAGCCGCTGCGGAGACTCGATGAAGAACCAGGTCCCGTTTCTGCTGCCAAGATCTCTTATCTCGAGTTTTCCGTCCCTGAAGTTCAGTCGCGCATGCATGGGCGACAGGTATTCGTCATCGGCAAAGACGATCTCCGCTGGGCCCCTGCCGATCGTTGTCTCTTCTCTTCCAATGGTGTGCCTCCCGACCTCCGATCCCGTTTCATCGAGTTGGACCAGCACAACATTGGCCGCCAGGACATCGAGTTCCATCGGCTTGATCTCGTCGGACGATCCCTCGAATCCCTGCCCGCATTGGGAACAGAACTTGGCGTTTCCTGAATTGTCGGTGTCGCATAAGGGACACTTTCGTCCGGCGCTGGCTCCTCCGACGCTCGATCCACAAGACGGACAGAACGCATACGCCTGTGCCACCAGGACCTGGCACGAGGGACACGGACGAGTATCAGCAGAACTAGCGCTGGCAAACGGCTGCGTGACATTTTTAGGAGGTACGTTCATCTATACCAATCTTGTGTTCGAGTGCCAGGCATTCACTCTCCACCGCCCTAAAGCGTGCGAAAAATACCGCCGCAAAGCAAGGGCGTAGGTCGCAGGTTCTGCTACTGCGCGGAGAGGGCTCAATCTACAGGTGGAGGAGGGGGTCAACAAGCCCAGAATTGGCCTACTTTGTTGTATTTATGTAGCTTCGCCGTATGAGATGGAAGGGATTACCAGCGATAGCGTGCGCGGGGATTCTGGTGCTGGCCTGCGGCCGAGCCATCAGGCGTCCGGCCGAACCGCTGCCAGCTCCAGCTCTCGCGGACGGACAACTCCACATCTCCGTGGTATACCCGCGGGTTTCTGATTCGTCAGAGATTCGAGGGGACACGACCTTCTTGGTGGCTCGTGAGGATCAGGTAATCACCAGCCGCGACTCGGCCTTTATTTTTGGGTCGGTAGGCAGGGGTGATGCGGCGTTGGAGGTGAACGGCATTGCGGTGGATGTTTACCCAACCGGCGGATGGATAGCGTGGCTGCGTCTGTCTGAAGACTCGGTTCAGACATTTAGGATCACAACTTACAGCGATACCGACACCGTTTTTGCACAGCTGTCGGTACCGCTGCTTCCTTACTTCCAAGAACCGGCGGCGGGTCCCTGGATCGACACCACTACTTTTAGTCCGGTCGGAGACATGTGGGTCCGGCGCAATGAAGATGTTACTCTCTCGGTAACCGCCGTTGGTGGGGCAGACGTTTTTCTAATGATGTCCGACTCGGTGTTGGTGCCGATGTTGCCCGAACTAGTTGGCGAGGCGCGCTCCTCGGGACAGATAGCGTTCGGCACGGAGGCCGTTAGGCAACCACAAACTGCTAGTGCTCGATCAAGATATCGCGCGTTGATAAGCGGGCCTCTCGGTCCGGACCCGGGTCCCATACTCGGCGCGGTTCCCGACAGCGCCGCTGACGACTCGACCTGGATTAGAGTCCTGGTCGTTCAGGACGCTGATAGCGCAACTGCAAACTGGCCGCTGAGGTTGGGAGTGCTGCCCGACTCCCCTCCAACTATCGTGGTCATCAACGACGACCCGGACGGCACGGGAGACACGGACGCAATGAGTCCGGGCAGGCCCTCTCCGTTTGGCACGTACCACTGGTTTTTCCCAAACGGTACGGTTGCCGAGGTGTCTGGGCGATGGGGGAGCCAGACGCGGCTGCGACTGTCCGGTTCCACGGTCTCGTGGGTCAACACCGTAGATCTTCAACTCCTCGCGCCTGGCACCCCGCCACTAAGGGGTACGACGCGTCCTATCAGGCTGACACCCGGAGAGAAATCCCTGGCGTTGAGGATTCCCCTTCCTGGGAGAATCCCGTATCGGATCGACGAATCGGAACGCGAGCTGCAACTCACGTTGTACGGGGTGGCTGCGGATATGGATTGGATTCAGTACGGTCGCACGGACCCGCTGATTTCTCTCGTATCGTTTTCGCAGCCCACCGCAGATGAGACGGTGGTGAGTGTGAAGATGACCGAGGGGGTATGGGGCTACAGATCACGGTGGGAGGGAAGCGATCTCGTGGTCGAGATTAGACGCCCGCCCCCGATTCGCTCCGGCAACCCTCTGAGGGGGCGTCTCATAGTCCTAGATCCGGGTCATCCTCCGGGCGGCTCCATCGGTCCCACGGGAGTCACGGAATGGGACGTGGTGCTGGATGTTGCGCTAGCGGCAAAAACGATCCTTGAAGGTCGCGGCGCGAGTGTCTTGCTGACGAGGAGGGATAGCGTGCCGCTGGGCTTAAGGGACAGAACCGCGTTGGCGGAACGGGTCAACGCGGACGTCCTCGTATCGATCCACGCAAATGCACTTCCGGATGGTGTGAATCCGTTTGAGAACAACGGTACCTCTGTCTACTACTTCCACCCTCGTAGCGCACCGCTCGCGCGGGCCCTCGATCAAGCTCTCACGGCGCAGTTCGGCTCGCGCGACTTGGGAATTGGCAGGGGAGATCTGGCCTTGGCCCGGCCGACGTGGATGCCCGCGGTGCTTACGGAGGGCTTATTCATGATGCTTCCTGACCAGGAGGCCGTGCTGGCTTCCCCAGAGGGTCAACAGCGTTACGCGCGAGGTATCGCAGATGGGTTGGAGACGTTCCTCAGGAACTACGCTCGATAGCCAAGTTTGTCTCCTTCGGACGTGGTGGCTACATCGGCGCGCAGCTGCCTCCTTAGAGAACAACGTTGGGTTGTGAGGGTAAGTTACAGGTACTGATGAGAGAAGTTTTCTTGGTGTGCGCTGCGCTCGTATGGACGTCCTTGGCCGTCGCCCAATCTCCCGCAGAGCGCTCATCGATCGAAACGTTGCGTGAGGAGTTGGCCTTGGTTGAAGATCTGGCCGCCCTGGCGGAGCGAGAGAGCCTCACTATCGAGGTTGCCAGGGTCGACCGCGATAACCCGATGATCCATATGGAACTCGGGTTCATGGCGTTCCGCATGGGAGAGATTTCGGGCGAGGATAGCCGGTACGACGACGCGGCCGGGGAGTTTGAATGGGCGGCGGAACTGAGGCCTGAGTGGCCCTATGCTTGGTACGGAGTAGGGTTGGCCGAGCTAGCGCTGGGAGAACACGACGTAGTAGCGATCGAGAATCTCCGGCAGGCTCTCGGAATAGATCACCTATCGAAGGCGGCCCGTGCGTTCGCTCGCGCCACCGAAGTGGACCACAGCTTCGTCGGTGCGGTTCTCGAACTTGCGGCTACCGCGCGGCAGCAAGGCGTAAGGGCTCGAATGGACGTAGCGCTGGCGGCACTGACCAGCGCCGCAAACACGGTGGCAGGCGACAATCCCGAGCTCCAGTTGACATTGGGAAGATTTTCGCGCGATCTGGCTATGCCCGACTTTGCAATGCGTGCATTTGAGCGCTATCTCGAGCTAACACACGACTCGTCGCTCGGACTCCTGGAATTTGCGCGAACCGGTTTCCTGCAGGGGCGCCGCGCGCAAGCCGTTCAAGACTATTACGGGTCTGCTTCACTGCTTACCGGTCGAGCGATCGACGCCCACCGATCCGATATTGCCTGGATCGCAACCCCTGCAGAGATGGATCAGTTTGACTCGCTCAGAGCTGGAGAGTATGAAATATGGCTACGTCAGTTTTGGGGTAAGCGAGACGCCGCCGATCTGCGCCGGCCCGGGGAGAGATTGGCTGAGCATTATCGTAGAGTCGCTTATGCCAGGCAGAATTTCAGGCGGGTCAGCAGGCATCGCACCTTCGACGTCGAAGAGAGCTTTGTCAGCACTCAGGACGAACTGGATGACCGAGCCGTCATCTACATTAGACACGGCAATCCGGATCGCGTAGCCAGTCACCATGCGGTGGGTACCGAGACCAACGAATCGTGGCAGTATCTGAATCCGGAAGAGTCGATGATCTTTCATTTTCGAGCGCGCAGGGGTGCGGGGGATCACCGGCTCGTAGAGTCTCTCTTTGGATTTCAACCGGGAGGAGTCGTTGTGGTCGATCCGGCGCTTGCTGCCTCGCGGAGTCATATGCACTCCGTCTACAGGCACCTATCAGTTTCATCGAATGGACCCGCGGCGCTCAACTATGTCACCACAGACAGAGCAATGGGTCGCCGCGCCATTGAGGTTGGTACTACAACGGACAGCTATCGGTTCAGATTTGAGGAAACCATCGAGCTAGCGGCGCGTCACGTCGTCCTTTCGGGAGGGGGTGACGGCACTGGAACCCTGCTCGTAATATACGCGGTCTCAGGTTCTGATCTCGAGCCGATGCTGAGGGGTGATACTGCGCTCTACCCCATTGACGTCCGGCTCTCGGTGACGAGTGAGAACGGTGTCGCATACGGTTTCGCGGATACGACCCAAACATTCGTCTTGCCGCATCAGTTGGAGGATGACGAGTACGTAGTCGGGTTGCTGGAGATGGTGCTTGCACCTGGCACATACCAGCTAAGCACCATGGTTCGCGACGTGAACGGTGTGGCTGGAGCAGTGTCATGGGGCGATACTGTGACGGTGCCGAACTTTCAAGTGGGTGATGTGGGTGTAAGTGAGCTACTCGTTGGTTTGGTGGGCGCCGCCCTCTCTTGGACAAGCCGCGGTGACACGGTATGGATAAACCCCAGCAGTGAATTCACCACCCGATCTCAGATGGAATTGTACTACGAAGTCTACGGTCTCGCGCCCGAAGAGCCATACGAAGTAAAGATTGAGGTCGAGAACAAAGGGGGTGGTGGGGTATTCGGATTCATCGGGCGGCTGTTCGGCGGCGGCGGTCCGGAAATCTCGCTTGAATTTACGAGCGTGGCAGACAGTCCGGACGTTCATGTTCGTCAGTCCGTAGATCTCGCTGAGCTGGATGCCGGCGAGTATCTGGTGTCTCTCGAGATCGAGTTCGCAGGCGGTCGCAGAGAAGAACGCGAAGCCTCGTTAACTATAACCGATGAGTGAACTTGACACGGCTCAGAACGGTGAGGTAAGTTCGCTTTCAAACTAATCCTAGTGTAACCGGATGTACTGTTCCCGCTGCGGCACCGAACTCGGCGATGAGTCTCGGTTTTGTAAATCATGTGGACTCGATGTCACCCAGGTGTCGGACAAGCCTATTCCAGAGGCCGAGCCTGATGTCAACGAGCTCGATATTGTCCGCGATGCACTCAAGGATGACTATGAGATTCTCGATGAACTCGGTCGCGGTGGAATGGCAATTGTGTACCGGGCGCGCGAGAAGCAGTTGGAAAGAGAGGTCGCTCTCAAGGTTCTCCCTTCGTCTCTCAGCTTTGATGCTGAGTTCGTAGAGCGTTTCCAGCGAGAGGCGCGTACCGCCGCAAAGCTCGAGCACCCCAACATCATTCCTATCTACCGAGTCGGGAAGTCAGGACGCGTCATCTACTTCACGATGAAGTTCCTGCGGGGGAAGTCGCTTAGCGATCTCATTGAGGACAAAAAGGGTCTTTCAGTCTCGGAGATTCGCAGACTACTGGGTGAGACGGCGTCGGCGTTGGGTTACGCTCACAAGCATCACATCGTTCACCGCGACATCAAGCCCGATAACATCCTACTGGACGACAGCGGTCACGCGATTGTCACGGACTTCGGTATTGCCAAGGCGGCCACGGGTTCGAGGCTTACCGGTACCGGGATGGCTATCGGCACACCCCACTATATGAGTCCTGAACAGGCCAGGGCACAGCCTCTGGATGGCCGTAGCGATATCTATTCGCTGGGTGTCGTTACATATCAGTGTCTGGCTGGGAAGGTTCCGTTTGATGCCGAGGATGCGTTTTCGATCGGGTATAAGCACATAACGGAGGAGGTGCCGACGCCCGTACTCGGAGGAATGGAAGAGCATGCGCTGTTTGACGTCGTCAAACGGATGTTGGAGAAAGATCCCGAGCAGCGGTTCCAGACCGCCGGCACCGACGCCGAGGCCTCGCTGTATTGGTCGCGCGGCGGAAAGCCGCGCAGGAGACGCTCGAAAGCGTAGGGGTGCGGAAAGGGCAGACCCGGCGCCGGGTGGTCCTGAATGCCGCTCTGCGTCGACCAGCCGCAGGAACGGGATGATGGCCGCCATGCATTCTTCCGGCTTGTCCATCAAGTTGGCATGGGCACTCTCCTCCAGCTCGACGTAGTCCTTGAAGGGGACTCCGGTCAGACCCTCATAGATGTAGCGCCCTCCTGCGCCTCGCGGGCCTTGCACGGCCGGCGTGAGCATGTCCACGCTACCGGCGATGACCAGTGTTGGGGCACGCACATCGGC